>JBASJP010000330.1:0-8037 GCA_049655345.1 Moraxellaceae bacterium | reverse complement strand
ATGCCGCCGGTCAGGCCAATTACCAGCATGGTTTTACCCCAGATACCAGTGCAGAAGGGGCTGCCCCCAGAGCAGGGCGATAAAACCGGCGATGGCAATGTAGGGGCCGAAGGCAAAGGGTGCGCTTTCCTTGCGAATGGCCAGATAAGCCACGCCAATCACGGCACCGACAACAGAGGACAGCAATACAATCAGGGGGACCATGGTCCAGCCCAGCCAGGCACCGAGCGCAGCCAGCAGCTTGAAGTCACCATAGCCCATGCCTTCCTTGCCGGTAACCAGCTTGAACAGCCAGTACACGGACCAGAGCACCAGATAACCTGCCATTGCACCAATGACGGCCTGTGGCAGCGGCACAAACACGCCATTCATGTTGACCAGCAACCCTGCCCAGAGCAGGGGCAAGGTGATGTCGTCCGGTAGCAACTGGGTGTCGAAATCAATCATGGTCAGACTGATGAGCGCCCAGGTCATGGGCAGAGCCACCAGGGTTTTGACGGTCGGGCCAAACATCATGAAAACGAGCAGTGAGAGCAGGGCAGTGGCCAGTTCCACCATCGGGTAGCGCGGGCTTATCGGACTTTTGCAGGAAGAGCAGCGCCCTTTCAGTACCAGCCAGCTGACCAGCGGGATGTTTTCCAGGGCTGTGATCTGGTGGCCGCACGTCGGGCAGCGTGAGCGCGGCACCATCAGGTTGAATTTGTCGGGCGGTGCTGCAACGGGTTCGGCACCATCAGCGAGCAGCTCAGTTGCTTCCTGCCGCCATTGCCGCTCCATCATCAGGGGCAGGCGATGGATGACGACATTGAGGAAACTGCCCACACAGAGGCCGACCAGAAAAACATAACCCCCTGCAAGCAGGGGGTTTTGCGCAAGCAAATCAAGCATCAGACCACGGAGCCCAGCTGGAAGATTGGCAGGTACATGGCAATGATGAGGCCACCGACCAGAACACCAAGTACCGCCATGATCAGGGGCTCCATCATGGCGGTGAGGCCATCAACGGCGTTATCCACTTCTTGCTCGAAGTGAGTGGCGACCTTTTCCAGCATGTCATCCAGTGCACCAGACTCTTCCCCGATGGACACCATCTGCAGGGCCATGGAGGGGAAAATGCCAGCCTGGCGCATGGAGAAGCCTAATTGCTGGCCGGTTGCCACATCATCACGGATGCGCAGGATGGCATTGCGGTACACCACATTGCCGGAGGCACCAGCACAGGATACGAGGGCATCAATCAGGGGCACGCCTGCGGCAAACGTGGTGGACAGCGTGCGGGCAAAGCGGGCTACCGTCGACTTGTAGGTCAGGTCGCCGACAATGGGCAGTTTGAGCATCACCCGATCAAGCCAGTTACGGAAGGCTTCGCTGCGCTTTTTGGCCTCGGTAAAACCTACGAAAAAGCCGCCAGCAATGATAAGGAAAAAGAACCAGTTCTTTTGCAGCCCTTCGGAGAGCCCGATCACAAACAGGGTAAAGGCGGGCAACTCGGCCCCGAAGCCTTCAAACAGGTCCTGGAAGACGGGAACTACCTTCATCAGCAGGATGACGGTCACGATGGCCGCCACCACCACCACGGTGGCCGGATATTTCATGGCCTTCTTGATCTTCATCTTGAGCAGTTCGCTTTTTTCCTTGTACTGCGCCACGCGGTCGAGCATGGTTTCCAGGGCGCCGGCCTGCTCGCCCGAGTGAACCAGACTGCAGAACAGCTCATCGAAAATCAGCGGGTATTTGCGCAGGGACTGGGCAAAGCTGTTACCGCCCTCTACCTCTGTTTTGATCCCCAGAACCACTTCCTTCATGGCGGGGTTGTCCAGGCCGTCAGCCACAATCTCGAAGGATTGTACCAGCGGTACACCGGCCTTCATCATGGTAGCCAGCTGGCGTGTGAAAATGGCCACGTCCATGGGCGAGATTTTCTTCTTGCGCATGCTGCCGAGCAAGTCGCCACGCTTCTTGTAGACCTTGTTGGCATTGATGCCCTGCTTGCGCAACTGGGCCTTGGCAAGCGCCATGTTCTTGCCGTTGACTTCGCCCTTCACCTTCTGGCCGCGCCGGTCGGTGCCTTCGTACACAAAGGTGAGAATCTGTTCTGCTGTCTTGGCCGCCATGTTGATTTTCTTCTTGTCCGTTAAACAGATAGTCCGTTATTTGCTGCCACTATTCACTGGTGATGCGATTGATTTCCTGCAGGCTGGAGACGCCCTGCATGACCTTCACCAGACCGGAGCGGCGCAGGTCCGGGTAACCCTCGGCGCGCGCCTGATCGGCAATGGCGATGGAATTGCCTTCTTCCATGATGATGCGGGCAATCGCCGGTGATACCTTCATTACTTCATATACCCCAACTCGGCCCTTGTAGCCATCCCGGCACTGATCGCAACCGACCGGCTCGTAGATGGTGAAGCCGGTGGCCAGATCGGCCTCGGTAAAGCCCATTTCCAGCAGGCTGGGCTTGGGGATGTCAACGGCGCGCTTGCACTGGCTGCAAAGGCGACGTCCCAGGCGCTGGGCGATAACCAGATTGACCGATGTCGCAATATTAAATGAAGGTACCCCCATGTTCCGCAAACGGGTTAGCGTTTCTGGGGCAGAGTTGGTGTGCAGGGTGGATAGCACCATGTGACCTGTCTGGGCGGCTTTTACTGCAATTTCAGCAGTTTCCAGGTCTCGGATTTCCCCCACCATGATGATGTCCGGATCCTGACGCAGGAAGGCTTTCAGTGCGGCGGCGAAGGTCAGTCCCACTTTGACGTTGACGTTGACCTGGTTGATGCCTTCCAGATTGATTTCCACGGGGTCTTCCGCAGTGGAAATATTGGTTTCTTCCGTGTTCAGGATGTTCAGGCCGGTATAGAGCGATACGGTCTTGCCCGAGCCGGTGGGGCCGGTAATCAGCAGCATGCCCTGGGGCTTTTCCAGCGCAGCCATGAACAGGGCCTTCTGTTCCGGTTCATAACCGAGCGCATCAATCCCGAGCATGGCGCTGGAGGGGTCGAGGATACGCAAGCAAAGCTTTTCACCGAACAGGGTGGGCAGGGAGTTGACACGGAAGTCGATGGCGCGACTTTTGGATATCTTGAGCTTGATACGGCCATCCTGTGGGACGCGTCGTTCGGAGATGTCCATCTGTGACATGACCTTGAGGCGCGCGGCCATCTTGTTGGCCATTGCGATCGGGGGCTTGGCGACCTCGCGGAGAACGCCATCCGTGCGGTAGCGGATGCGGTAGGACTTTTCATAGGGCTCAAAATGCAAGTCGGATGCGCCCACCTTGATGGCGTCCAGCAGCATCTTGTTGATGTATCGGACTATCGGGGCATCATCTTCGGCATTGCCGGATGAGTCATCACCAGCAGGCTGCTCGTCGCCACCGGAAATGTCGATGTCATCCAGATCGGCATCCAGCCCCTGCATGGAAGAATTGTTTTTGCCTTCGAGAATTCTCTCGATCAGCTTCTGCAGCTTGTCATCTTCAACGACAACCGTTTCGACATTGCAGCCGGTGTTGAAACGGAATGCATCGACTGCATCGATCCGCGTAGGGTCACTGATGGCCAGAAACAGGCGGTTACCACGCTTGAAAATGGGGACAGCATTGAACTGGCGAATCAGTTTTTCGTTCAGCTGTGCCTGGGGGATGGACTCCGGGTCCAGGCAGTCCAGATCCAGCAGCGGGTCACCAAACTCGGCGGCTACAACGGTTGCCAGAATGGACGGCTTGACGACTTTGTTCAGGGCCAGATAGCTGATAAAGGGGGTTTGTTCTTTCTGGGCGCCCTGCCAGGCTTGTGCAGCAGCTGCCTCGGTAAGGATTCCCTGCTGAATCAGCTGACGGGCAAGGCCGCCGAGATTGGGAGTTGCAGTGGCCGACATGTCCTGAATTCTCGTTATATGACGTATGTGCCTGATGATAGAGACTTTATGCGAGACGAGGGGCAGGGTCTAGTCCCTAATTGCCATGTAGTGCAGGAAGATGATACCCAAAAAAAAAGCCGCCCCGGAGGGCGGCTTTTTTTACGCTAGCTCAAGCCGTATTATTTGCACTCGGAAGGAGCATAACGGGCCAGCAAAGTACCGGCGGTAGATGGTTTGGCGCGTGCTGTTGCTGTGGTGTTGGTTGCGGAGGCACAAGCCCAGTCGATGTTGCCGGTCAGGCCTGGTGCCAGAACGGCGCCGCCAATGGAGGGGGTTAGTGTCAGGGTCTGACCAGCTGCCTGCGGCAGATTGACACCACTGAAGGTAATGGTGACTACGCCGCTGGCGGGAGTGATTTGCATGGCGGATACATACTTGGTTGCCACAAAGTTGGCGTTCCAGTCGTTAGCTGCAGCAAGCAGACCAGCCATATCGCCCGAGAAGTAAGCTTCGGAGACTGAAGCCTTGGCAGAAGAAGCCAGCACAAGACCTTCAGTTACCTTGGAGCGAACAGTGTAGTCCTGGTACGCAGGGATGGCCACGGCGGCCAGAATGCCGATGATCGCAACCACGATCATCAGTTCGATCAGGGTAAAGCCCTTTTGCATCGTCTTCATGAAGTCTCTCCTCAGAGTCTTTTTGCTTTTATCAAGCGGATACCAACCTCAAGGCGGGAACGCTAGGAGGTGTTGTCGTAATCAATGCAGAAGGCGTGCCAACTTGTCTTGCATGGTGTTTTGTCATGCAAACCCAAGGTTTTTGAGAGGTGGTTCACTATTTTCCGGGTGGTGAGGGTGGTGCCTCGGCGCGGGGAGTGACAAAAATTGTCAGATTGTGCCCTTGCTTGTTTTGTGTGAGGGCTCATGAGGTGTTGGCTAATGCAGTTGCACCTGCCAATGTCTGTCCGTAGAATTCGCCACCTGTTGTCGCGGGGAGCGTTCGTTTCCTGTCTTGTGCCGGTGTAGCTCAGTTGGTAGAGCAGCGCATTCGTAATGCGAAGGTCGTAGGTTCGACTCCTATCTCCGGCACCATCGCTTATTGCTCCCGTTTCCGTATTGCCACCGAATCTCCGGCTTTCCTTGCGCAATCAGCCCCTGACTCCAGAAGCGCGGCAGCAGATGCCCTCCATATATTCCATATTTCCCGGAATTCTTTTTGCTGTTCTTTCGGGTGTAGCATGTCTCTGGACATGACCATCAGTACAGGCAGGCAGCAACTGCACTACCAGTGCGTCACGCTGCTTGCGTTACGGATAATGTCTGGTTGTTGGGGTTGTTTCCGGTGGGGAATGGAGAGCGGAGAAATCCAGTGCCTGACACGTTGAGGGGGCAAAAGGCTCTGCGAGCCATGAAATGGCTGATGCTGGTGTGCTTGCTGCTGTTTCTCGGGCAGCTGGCAGTGGCGGCCATCGACATGAAAATTGGCTTTGACGGCAAGGTGATGGCCACGCTTGCGAAAGATTTCGGGGCTGCTGATCTTGTGGGCTTTCTGCTTCCGCTCGTATTGATGCTCCTGTTATTGAACATATTTGTAGCACTGGCAGCCCTGTCGGGAGGTTTTTTCCTTGGTGGTGCTGATGGCGAGCGCCTGCCGGTCATTAGCTGGCTGGTGTTTTCATTGTTATGGCTAACGATTGTCTGGGAAAACGCCCGGCTTTTCCCTTCCTCCCTGTTTGCCTTTGGTATTCAGGTGCCTGCTGCACTGGTGGACTTCCCGTTCTGGTATTTGTGGGGCATCGGGGCATTGCTGTGCCTGATGATTGGCGCATGGCGTCGCCGCCAGTTTCGTGCGTTTGGGGCTGCGATTGTGGTGCCTGTGGCGGGTGTCTGGCTGATGTTGCTGTCAGGGGCCTCCCATACGACAGCCAGGCCTGCCCTTAACGGCGACAAGCCCAATGTTTTCATCATAGGCATCGACTCCGTGCGCATCGACGTGGTTGGAGCACTTGGGGCCTCAAAAAGCCTGACTCCAAATCTGGACAAGTTGCTGGAGGAGGGGGCGGTATTTCATACCGCCTACACCCCGATTGCCCGTACCTATCCTTCCTGGCTGGGTGTTCTGAGTGGGCGTTACCCCATTGGCTCCGGTGCACGCGTCAACCTGATGGCTCAGGAAGGAGTGGACAGGCAGGCGTTGCTGCCTGTAGCGCTACGTGAAAGCGGTTACCGGACGCTCTATGGCATGGATGAGCGCAGATTCAGCAGCATTGATGAAACCTACGGGTTTGATCAGGTTGTGGGGCCGCCGACGGGTATCCGTGATTTTCTGGCGCAAGGCCTGCGGGATAACCCGTTACTGAATCTGCTCGTGTCTTCGCCGACGGGGCGCTACCTGCTGCCCTATCACTATTCCAACCGGGCGCTGGATATGACCTACAAGCCTGCTGATTTTCACCGGCTGTTGTCGGAGGCATTGTCTGGTGGTGTGCGATATGAGGTGTCGACTGGCTTTCGAAGGCCTCTGTTCATGACAACGCATTTCTGTTTGCCGCACTGGCCGTATGCATGGGGGGAGGAGGACGCCATCAAAAAAACTCCGTTCGAACATTACCAGGCAGCGGTGCGTCGTGCGGACAGGCAGGTGGCAGACCTTGTCCGGGAGTTGAGGACGGGTGGTTATCTGGAAAATGCCATTGTGGTGCTGTTGTCGGATCATGGGGAGGCACACGGTTTGCCGTCGGATATGCCATTCCGGCTTGATGGGCTGCCCATGAAGCCAGCGTGGGGGCACGGTACCAATGTGCTTTCCCCAACACAGAACAGGGTGGTGCTGGGGTTTGTGGGTTTCGGGCCACAGGCGGCCCGCATCCGCGCGGCCTCGCATGCGGAGGTGGTGACGCTGCTGGATGTTGCTCCCACCATCGCGAACCTTCTGGATATCGAACTGCCGTGGCGGGCAGATGGGCGATCCCTGACGGGACTCCTGGCCGGGCAGGCTGGCTTGGCGGAGGCACCAGTATTCCTGGAGTCCGAGTTTGATCTGCCGGGTGTCAACCAGGCCAATCCGGATGTCCGCCGTCTGTTGCTGGAGGGGGTTGGATATTACCGCCTGACTTCCCAGGGGCGTGTCGAACTGACGAATGAGGCACTGGTTCCCATCATCCAGGCCAAGCAGCGGGCGATCATTGATGGGGGCATGGTGCTGGCAATCTATCCGCATCACCAAAAGGCCAGAATGCTGCTCGTCAATCAGGCATCAGGGCAGGCGCGGGAGATGGATCAGGCATCATGCCTGATCGAGCCTGTCTGCGGGCACCTGCTGTCACGCCTGGAGGACTTCTATGGAGCGGAGATCCAGCGCAATCCCTTGATTCGCCTGGGTCAGACGATGATGGTCAGGGAGCAATGACATGATGGTTGCTGGTGGAGGGAGTGAACAGCCCATCGGCCGGAGTGTCTTCAATTTACTGGCATCGGGCATCCTGGTGGGACTCTTCCTGCTCAATACCTCTTCCTCTTTATTCAATAACGCAAAGGTTGCTTTGTTGCAGTTCGTATTCTGCCTTGGCGCCTTTGCCTTGCTGCGCCCGGTTCGCATCTCCAGGGGGATGCCCTGGGTGCTTTTTGCCCTTCTGGCATGTTCGCTAATACTCAGTCATGGGCTGGCGCGAGGTGGCGAGGTTGTTTTTCCATCCCTGCTGCGACTGATCGAGTGCCTCCTGGCAGTACTCTTTGGCTTTGCTGTGTGTCACTGGGTGAGCGTCGAGAGGCGAGCATCATTATGGATTGCATCGGCCGTGGCGCTGGCGATAGCCATCTGCTTTTGCGTTTATGCATCGGTCTGGGTGAGCCTGGACGACCCACGGCTTTTCGACTGGGTTTACGATCCGCCCATGTTCGTCAATATCAGGAATCTGGGGCATTGCCTCGCGATTGGCATGGTGTGCAGCGCGTGGTTGTTTTTCTCCTGTCGTTCGTTGGGCAAGGTGTCTGCTTGGGCGGCGTTTTTTCTGGCGTCTGCCATGATGGCATGGTCCGGTAGCAGGGGATCATTCATGGCGGCGCTGCTTGGTCTGGCATTGCTGGGTCTTGTGTTCTCCTGGCGTGAACATGCGCGCCTTTGGGCCGTTTTACTGGGAACGCTTTTGCTGGCCTTTGGGGTGGCCTCCCTGTTTGC
>JBASJP010000329.1:0-2330 GCA_049655345.1 Moraxellaceae bacterium | reverse complement strand
TTCATCCGCGCATCTCGCTTGCCGCATCAAGATCCAGGTTATGGAAGCGGCGGTACAGTTGCAGGACGATCGCCAGACCCACACTGGCTTCAGCGGCCGCCAGCGTGAGAATGAGGATGAACATGATCTGGCCATCGGGTTGCAGCCAGCGGCTGCCGGCCACCACAAACGCCAGTGCCGTGGCATTCATCATCACTTCAAGACTCATGAGCACGAACAGCAAATTGCGCCGTACCAGCACACCAATGAGCCCCAGCGTGAAAAGAACGGCAGCCACCAGCAGGCCGTGTTCCATCGGGATTCCCGTCATCGCTTCATCTCTCGAAAAAACTGAATTTGGTTTTGCTTTCTTTCCCGGGAGAAAGAAAACGGAAAATCACATCTCCGGAGCGCCATCGGCAGCCCGGTTTATTCCTTTTCGTCGCGGCGGCCCAGATGATAGGCCGCGACCAGTGCTGCCAGCAGCAGCATGGATGCCAGCTCCACTGCCAGCAGGTATGGTCCGTAGAGGGCAATGCCAACCTGCTTGGGCGTAATCACGGAGGTGGCGATCAGGGCACCCGAATCATTGGCGAGCAATGCACTGCCCAGCTGCACCAGCAGGACCAGTGACAGGATTCCCGGAATCACCCACACCGATGGTGACAGCCATTTCCGCTCCTGTGCTTCCGTATGGCTGCCAAGGTTAAGCATCATCACCACAAACACGAAAAGCACCATGATGGCGCCGGCGTACACAATGATTTCCAGCACGGCTGCAAATGGCGCGCCGACGTAGAAAAAAATCATGGCCACGGCCAGCAGTGACACGATCAGGTTAAGCAGGGCATGCACCGGATTTTTCCCGGCAATCACGCCAAGTGTGGCCACTATGGCCACCAGTGCTGCACTGTAGAAAGCGAATGACACGGCAGTCTCCTTAAGGCAGCAGGCTCTTCACGTCCACCGGGGTTGCCTCACTCTGGGCAGCACCCTTGGGTTTGCCAGCGATGGCCATGCCCGAGACGCGATAGAAGTTGTAATCCGGATACTTGCCGGGGCCCGAAATCAGCAGGTGTTCCTTTTCATACACCAGGTTCTGGCGATTGAACTCTGCCATTTCAAAATCCGGGGTGAGCTGGATTGCCGTGGTGGGGCAGGCTTCCTCGCACATGCCGCAGAAAATGCAGCGCGAGAAATTGATGCGGAAAAACTCCGGATACCAGCGGCCATCTTCACGTTCGGCTTTCTGCAGCGAGATGCAGCCCACCGGGCAGGCCACTGCACAGAGATTGCAGGCCACGCAGCGCTCTTCACCGTCCGGGTCCCGCGTCAGCACGATACGGCCGCGATAACGGGGCGGAACATAAATAGGCACTTCCGGGTACATCAGCGTGTCGCGTTTGCGGAAGGCGTGCGAAAACACCATCACGATACTGCGCAACTGGCTGTAGATCCCGACAACAAGGGCTTTGATCTGACTGAACATGGTCATGGTCCTCAACCTGCACTGCCGGCTTGCCAGAGCACTACGGCACCGGTCACCCAGAGATTGAGCAGGGTGACGGGCAGGCAGAACTTCCAGCCGGCGTCCATCATCTGGTCATAGCGTGGGCGCGGCAGCGCGGCACGGATCAGGATGAACATCATGATGAAGAATGCGGTCTTGCCGGCGAACCAGAAGAACGGCGGAATGAATTCGAGATAGGGCAACGGGTGCCAGCCACCAAAGAACAGGGTGACGATCATGGCGGAGACCACGACAACACCGACATATTCACCCACAAAGAACATGCCCCATTTCAGGCCGGAATATTCGGTGTGATAACCGGCGGCCAGTTCCGATTCGGCTTCCGGCAAATCGAAGGGAGAGCGGTGAGCCACCGCCACGCCGGCGATTGAGAAGGTGATGAAGCCAAGGAACTGGGGCACCACATACCAGAGGTCTTTCTGCGCATCGACAATCTCGCGCAGGTTGAACGAGCCGGACTGCACCACCACACCCATGACGGCAAGGCCCATGAAGACTTCATAGGTAAGGGTCTGGGCGGTAGAGCGCACCGCGCCGAGCAGGGCGTACTTGTTGTTGCTGGACCAGCCGGCAAACATCACGGCGTACACGCCTATGCCTGCCATTGCGAGGAAAAACAGCAGGCCGATGTTCAGGTCGGCAACACCCCAGGTCGGGGTAATGGGCACGACGAGGAAGGCAATCAGCAGGGCGCTCATGGCAATCGCCGGTGCAATCCAGAACGTCACCTTGTCAACGAAAGGTGGCGTCCAGTCTTCCTTGAAGAACATCTTGAGCATGTCGGCCGGCAACTGCAGCAGGCCGAAAGGACCCACCCGGT
>JBASJP010000328.1:0-1589 GCA_049655345.1 Moraxellaceae bacterium | reverse complement strand
GGGATCAACCCTGTTTATTGCGATCGGCTCGGATATCCCGGTGGTGACGTATGCCTATGGCCCGCGAGGCAGTGTCACGCAGGAATATGTCCCGGTGCAAAACGGCATGATGGTGACGCCACGGTTGCTGGCGGATGGTACGGTGCTGCTGGCTGTGGCGTATCAGGAAGCGTCCATGAGTCCTGCCGGGCATGGAGTGATCAACCGGTCTGGTGTCGCATCTCAGACAAAGCTGAACCTGGATGAGTGGACGCCGTTCGGCGCCATTTCCACACAGGAATCACGACAGCAGTCGGGCATGACAACCCGCAGCCGGCAGTCCTCCACCGTTAATGTGCCGCTGGAAATCAGGGTTGAGGTTTTACCCTGATCTGCCAGCAGCAACCCGGATCATTCGTGAATCAGACGATGACGCCCGCACTCCGGAGCTGTGCAATCTCGTCGGCGCCAAAGCCGTGCTCGGTCAGCACCTCTGTGGTGTGTGAGCCCAGCTCGGTACCGATAAAGCGGAAGGTTGCCGGCGTCTTGGAGAACTTGATGGCAGAGCCCAGCTGCCTTTGTCCAGTGCCATCGGGACGCGGGACCTCGACGATCAGGCCTCGTGCCTTGATTTGCGGATGCTCACATGCCTCGGCAAAGCTGAGGACCGGTTCGGTGCAGGAATCAATGGCGATGAATACCTGCTCCCATTCGGCATAGGTCTTCTTTTTCATTTCAGCGGCAATTTCTGCCTTCAGCGATGCCACGATTTCAGGGTTGCCAAAGGCCATGCCTTGCGGGGCCAGCTCGGGGCGCCCGATGGCACCGCAGAACTGCATGAAGAACTGCGGCTCAAGGCCACCTATGGAGAAGTGACGACCATCCTTCGTTTCGTAGCAGTCGTAGAATGAGCCGCCGTTGAGCTGTGTATCCTCACGTTCGGGCTGAATGTTGGCCACCAGTGCTGGCGGGGCCGTCAGGGCATGAAGCGTGAATGCAGCGTCCGTCATGGAAATATCGACAAACTGCCCTTCCCCGGTCTGCATGCGGTGAATCACGGCGGCCAGAATACCCATTACCGCATGGCAGGAGCCTCCGGCTACATCGGCAATCTGTACGGAGACGGGAGCTGGTCCAGTCGCCTTGCGTCCGTTGTAGCCCAGCACCCCGGCAATGGCGAGGTAGTTCATGTCGTGCCCGGCGCGATCCTTGTAGGGGCCGGTCTGCCCATAGCCGGTGATGGCGCAGTAAATCAGCTTCGGATTGATGGCCTTGAGGGCCTCATACCCCACTCCCAGCCGTTCCATCACACCCGGGCGGAATTGCTCGACGACGATGTCGTAGTCCGCTACCAGCCTTTTGATCAGTTCCACGCCTTCAGGCTTCTTCAGATCCACGGCAATGCCGCGCTTGCTGCGGTTGAGGAAGGCATGCGAGGCAGAGACGCCAGCATCATGCGGTGGCAGCATGCGAACCATGTCTGGGCGAGAGGGTGACTCTACACGCAGGACGTCAGCCCCCATGTCGGCCAGCAGCATGGTGCCAAAGGGGCCTGGCAGCAGACCGGAAAAATCGAGCACCTTGAGGGAAGACAGCGGGCCGGACATGAT
>JBASJP010000327.1:0-6285 GCA_049655345.1 Moraxellaceae bacterium | reverse complement strand
GGATCATGCAGCAACAGTTCTCGGCGACCTCGAGTGTTGGTGTGATCGCCTTGGCCGGGGTGGTGGTGCGTAACTCCTTGCTAATCATCGACTTCGTCCTGGAGTACCGCGACAAGGGGCGGCCTTTGCGTGAGGCTATTCTTGATGCCTGCGCGATACGCTTGCGGCCCATCATGCTGACGGCGCTGGCCATTGTGCTGGGCAGTGCCGTCATGCTCTCCGACACCTTGTTCGTCGGTCTTGCCATTTCCCTGATCTTTGGCACGATTGCCGCCACTGTCCTGACCCTGATAGTGATCCCCGTCCTGCTTTACCTGCTCTTGCGGTGGAAGGAGCACAGGGCAGGCCAGCAAATATAGCGTTATCAAGAGGCGACCCGCTTCAGGGCTAAGCTGCTATATGTTTCCATCGATGCAACTTGCCTAACTGATCCGACAAGTTGCACTTGGTTTTTGAGTCCGCCATGCCATACCACCATCAGCAAGGCATCAAGTGCAAGTTCCTTGATGATCTGTGACTGCATCGACCATTAGATGACCCGACAATTAAAACAGATCAACGACAACGGCCAGATACAGCCAGCCTTCATGTGGGATATACGTAATATCAGTTAACCATGCCTCGTTAGGCGAATCAGTGCTGAACTGCCGCTGCAGTCGGTTACGTGACACTGTGTGAGCCGTTTCTGACTTATTCCGTGGCCGCCGATAGCCAACCTGGGCCTTCAGGCCTGCGCCACGAATCTGGCGACACACACGGTTCGGGCCACAAATTTCGCCATGCTCACGGAGATCACTGAATATCTTGCGATAGTCGTATACGCGGCCTGACTCAAGCCAGTGAGACGATCATCGCGCTTCGACCGATCAGATCGTGGTTCCAGCGAGTACGCATAAAAACCGCTGGGATGCACCTCCAGCAATGAGCACAGCCGGCGATAGTGGCCATTTGTGCTGTGCTCTTTGATAAAGGCGGGCCTCACTAGGACTGACTGGCGAAATATGCCGCCATGGCTTTTTTAGGAGTCGCGCTCCTCTGTGACGTGCTTGAGTTCCTTCTGAGGCCGACGGATATCCACCTGCTTATCCGTTCTGGCCTGATGCTCAGCAGTGTAAGTGCTGTACTTCCTGACCCACGCATACAGGCTATGGGTTGCGACTCCCAGTCTGTCAGTCAATTGGGCAATGCTATGTCCTAGGTACATTACTTGTCGAATCGCTTCGATCCCGAACTCTTCGGGATAACGTTTGCCGCTCATAGACTCCTATCTGATAGCCATTTTTATGGCTGGGAGGCGTCTAGAGAATTGGTGGTGATTCACCTTGTGGCCATTAAAAACCGCAGTGGTTGGTGAGACTGCGAAATGGCCTGAATGTTTGCGTCAGGCGAGACAGATTGACATTTGGTTGGTCAACCAATTATGATTCAGAAATCATACTGGAAAAAAGATCTTTCAGGGCCCGAATCCATAATGGAGAGAATTATGAATATGACGCCTATCCAGCCTCGCAAGGTTGCTTTTGATGTTACGGCCGTTCCTCGTCACTGGAACGGTGGTGATCCGGTTCTGACCCGCTTTTTTGATGCGTTATCGGTACACTTTCCTGAAGGCGAGAGGTTCTTTATCCAGTCGGTTCGCAATTATCAGGATCAGGTAACGGATGAGCGTTTGCGTGACGATATTCGCCATTTTATCCGTCAGGAAGGCCAGCACGGCATAGTTCATGACAGATTCAACCAGGTGATGGCCGGGCAGGGCGTTGATGTCGACAAGACCACGGCCAATTTGCGCCGTTTTATCAGCGTCTCACAGAAATACCTTCCGGTAAAATATCAGCTGGCGATGACGGCGGCCTTTGAACACTTCACCGCGACCTTGGGCGAGGCCATGCTCAAGGAAGATTCCGATATGTTTCGGGACGCAGATCCGGTAATGCGTGCCATGTTCCTGTGGCATGGCGTGGAGGAAGTGGAACACAAGGCGGTTGCTTACGATCTTTATCAGACGGTGGCGGGCGGTGGTTATGTGACGCGCGTATCGGCTCTGGTAGTCGGCACATTGATGATTCATCTGGTCGTGGCGCCAGTATTCTGGAACATGCTGAAGCTGGATGGTGTGACCCGCCAACCCGGAGTGATACTGCGCGGCCTGAATCGCCTTTATGGTCGCCGAGGTATTCTTGTCCGCATGATGCCGGAGTTTCTTGACTGGTTCCGCCCCGGCTTTCATCCGTGGGAAACCGGGATGCCTGAGAAAGTGGCTGCTTGGCTTGACGAGTATGGTCGTCACGGGGATCCGATGCGCGCTTCTGCTGCTGTTTACGACGGCGTGCCTCTGGAGACGGCGGCTTGATGAAGGTGGCCGACGCAGAGATGGAGTCTGATGTCAGCAGTGTTGCGCCAGCCAGGCAGCACTGCCACAGGACTGGTGTCCATTGCGGCAGCTCTGCGATACGCGATCTGCTGGAGTTTCACGGACTTGAGATGACCGAGGCATTTTGCTTCGGGCTGGGTGCCGGGCTGGGTATCACCTACGTGGAGATTCCTGACTCCGCCACTCCATTCATTGTTCACGTGCGTTCAATGGGCTTTGAGGAAAAAGTCTTTGACACGCTGGGTGTGCCGTTTGAATGGTCAAGCTATCCGGATAAGGGCGCGGCAACAAATGACTTGCATCGGGCGTTGCGTGATGGCGTGCCTGCATTACTGCTCACCGACATTTACCACTTGCCCTATTTCGGAAGTAAAACCCATTTTCCGGGTCATGCCATTGTCGCATGGCAGCTGGATGAAGCACGTGACGAAGTATTGGTCAGTGATACTGAGCGTCCCGGATTGATCCCTGTGCCGACAACCAATCTTGCTGATGCGCGCTTTTCAACCTCGCCGCCATTTATTCATCACGGAAGCCTGTTTGCCCCGCAGTCGTTGAAGATGGAAGTCAGTGCGGAGCGGGTGGGAAACGCCATTATTGATAATGCCCGTGCACTGGCAAACGGCGGGCCGTATAGCGGTTTGGCCGCACTGGATACCTGGATCGCAGCGTTGCCTCAGTGGCAAGCAAATGACAACTGGCGCTGGTTGTTGCGCTTTGCTTATCAGGTGATTGAAAAGCGTGGCACCGGTGGTGGTGGTTTCAGGACGATGTATGCCGAGTTTCTGCTCGAGGCCGGCGAGATGCTGCCAGCCGTGCGGGCTGCGAAACTGGTGGAGCTGATGCAACGTTCGGCTGCGGCTTGGTCAGGTCTGGCGGCGTTACTCAAGATGGCGTCGGAGTCGGATTTGTTTCCCACTCATGAAATTGAGGGCGCCATTCGTCATGTCAAGACAGTGGAGTCGCAGTATGTTCACCAGGTAATAAGCAGACTGTAACGCGTATGCTTCAGTTAACCGCCATGTTGGTGGTCTTGGCTACTGGTATTTTGCATTTATAGGGGGGGAAATGATTGCCCAATCTGAGGCCACAAACCGGCACTTGACTATGGCTAAAACATTCTTCGGCACCTCTCATCCGCTATTCAATGCGTTCGGAATTGAAATTGAGGAGTTTGGCAAGGGGCGTGCCGTTATGAGGATGCCTTGTAATGAGGTGTTATCTGATCGCAACGGGGGGCTACATCGTGGCGTTGTGGTTACCTTGCTCGATACCACTTGCGGTCTTGCCATATTTTCTCGTATGGGGGATATGCGACCGATTGCAACGATTGATCTGCGTGTGGATTTCATCAGGGCAGCACTTCCGGGTGAGGATGTGCGTGCCGAAGTGGAGTGCTATGCGGTGCAAGGCGATATTGCCTATGTAAAGGGGAAGGCGGTTGTTGGCTCAGATGATTCGCTGCTGGCTTCAGTATCGGGGTCTTTTGCTGTCGGGACACTCGGCCCGGCGTTTGATACGGCTGTGACGAAAGGAGCTGAATAAAGTGACCGCCTCTGGAACTGAGACACTGGCAACCGATTATGCCGGCTTGAGCGAGCTGCAGAAGCAAGTTATTGATGACACGCCCTATGTGCGTTTCCTTGGTCTGGGGATTAGCCGCGAAGATGACGGCACTGTCAGTTATCAATTGTGTTTCCGCGAAGAGCATATTGGCAACCCGCTCCTGCGTACTTTTCATGGCGGCATTCTTGCGAGTTTTGGCGAAGTTGCCGCCTCCTTGCATGTGGTGGCAGAGACCGGGATGCAGCAGCAGCCATTGTGTACCAGCTTGACGTTTGATTATCTGCGACCGGCCTTTGCCGGAACGATTCGTGCTGTGCCGCGGATCGTGCGTGCGGGCCGGCGTTTTGTTGTCGTTTCTGTCGATATTTTTCTGGATAAGACTCATGTCTCGATGGGGCGTTTTATCTACGCACGCTGATGACGTTTGATTCATTCAACATACTCAAGCTGTCAAGGAGGTTGATATGTTCATTTCCCAGGTACTGCGTCGGGCGGTCCAGCTGAACCCGAATGGTGTGGCCACAGTCTACGCGAACAGGAAGCAAAGCTGGTGTGAGTTTGAGAAACGGGTGGCTCGTCTGGCAGCCGGCGTTCGCTCACTGCATGTTGCTGATGGGGATCGTGTAGCAATACTTTCACTCAATAGCGATCGTTATCTGGAATATTTATTTGCCATTCCTTGGGCCGGGATGGTGCTCAACCCCATTAATATCAGGCTGGCACCGCCTGAGATTGCTTATACGATTAATGATTCCCAGTCATCGGTTCTGTTCGTTGATGATGCGTTCAGTGCGATGCTGCCGATCCTGCGACCAGTGATGGAAAGCGTCAGTCATGTGGTGTTCATGGGTGAAGGTGACTTGCCGGAGGGATGTATCGCTTATGAGTCGCTGATCGACCAGCACAAACCCATGGCCGACAGGAGCGAGGGCGGTGCGCAGCTTGCCGGCCTGTTCTATACCGGCGGCACGACCGGGCGATCAAAGGGCGTTATGCTGAGCCACGACAATCTTGTGTTTAATGCCCTGAACGTCGTCCCGGAAATGGGCTATGGATTTGACACCATCTATATGCATGCAGCGCCGATGTTTCATCTGGCCGACATGGCAAGTACCTTTGCCGTGACCATGGCCGGTGGCACCCACGGTATTGTTCCGCGTTTCGATGTGGGTGGTGTGCTCTCGTTCATTGAGCGTGAAAAAATCACCCATACATTGCTCGTGCCAACCATGATCAACCTGCTGGTGTCCTCTGGAAAGATAAGCGATTTTGATGTCAGCAGCGTCAAGCGAATGCTGTACGGTGCATCGCCGATGCCTGAAGCGGTGTTGATCGCTGCCATGGAGCAGATGCCAGATGCTCATTTTGCTCAAGGGTATGGGCAGACAGAGGCGTCGCCGATTATTACTGCGCTGGCGCCGGAGTATCATGTGTTGGGCGGTGCCAAGCTACGCAGTGCTGGCAGGGCAGCACTGGGCGTCGAAGTTGCCATTATGGACAAGGATGATGTCGAGTTGCCGCGTGGTGAGGTAGGTGAGATATGCGCCAGAGGCCCGAACGTAATGCTGGGCTACTGGGGAATGGAACAGGCCTCTGCCGAGACGTTGCGCAATGGCTGGCTGCACACCGGTGATCTTGGCTATATGGATGAAGACGGGTTTGTCTTTATCGTTGATCGTGCCAAGGACATGGTTATCAGTGGCGGAGAGAATATTTTCTCGGTCGAGGTAGAGGGTGCCATCTACAGCCATCCTTCGGTGCAGGAATGTGCGATTATAGGAATCCCTCACGATGAGTGGGGTGAAATGGTTCATGCGATTGTCGTGCTCAAAGAAGGGCATGGTCTCAATGAAGGCGAGCTCTTGGCCCATTGCCGTGCGCTGATCGCCGGTTATAAGCTGCCGCGCAGCATCGAGTTTCGTAGCGAGCCGCTACCGGTAAGTGGTGCGGGCAAGATTCTCAAGAACGAACTGAGGCAGCCCTTTTGGGAAAACAAAAACCGTGGGGTCAACTAAATGAATTTTGAAAGCGGCGATCGATGGCTAGCAAGAGGTGATAAATCGTGAATCTGGAGTTTACTCAGGAAGAGCTGGAGTTTCAGCAGTCCATTCGTGACTGGATGCAGACGAATGTGCCGGACGATATCAAGCGCCGCTCGGCGGTTGGTGAGATGAACGGCAAGGAACTACAGCAAAAGTGGGAGCGTTTGCTCGGCAAGCAGGGCTGGCTGGCACTGACGTGGCCGAAACAGTATGGCGGGCCAGGCTGGACGGCGACACAGCGTTATATTTTTGATCTGGAGCGAGCCATGGCTGGCGCGCCCCCGACAAGTCCGTTCGGCGTGG
>JBASJP010000326.1:0-2919 GCA_049655345.1 Moraxellaceae bacterium | reverse complement strand
AATCTGTTCTTCGGTTATGTACTGGCGCTTGCTGCCCAGCGATTTGCGCATCTTGGCAAAGTGCTGGCTGCCGTCGATCAGCTGCACCTTGCCCTGGCGCTCGGCGGCCTTGTGGTTGCTCAGCACCCACACATAAGTGGCGATGCCGGTGTTGTAGAACATGTCGGTGGGCAGGGCGATGATGGCTTCGACCAGATCGTTCTGCAGCAGGTAGCGCCGAATCTCCGACTCGCCCGAACCGGCGCCGCCGGTAAACAGCGGCGAGCCGTTGAGGATGATGCCGATGCGCGAGCCACCTTTGTTTTTACCGTCCTGACGCGGGTCACGCATCTTGCTGACAAGGTGCAGCAGGAACAGCAGCGAACCATCGGATACGCGCGGCAGGCCGGGGCCGAAGCGGCCGTTGAAGCCCTTGTCGCTGTGCTCGTCGGTGATCTGCTTCTGTACCTTCTTCCACTCCACGCCAAACGGCGGGTTGCTGAGCATGAAGTCGAAGCGGCTGTCGGCCAGTTGGTCGTCAGAAAGGGTATTGCCCAGCTTGATGCTGGTGACGTCCTGGCCCTTGATCAGCATGTCTGCCTTGCAGATGGCGTAGGACTCGGGGTTGAGCTCCTGGCCGTGCAGCGACACGGTGACCTTCTGGCTGATGGACTGGATGTACTCGTCGCCTTCGGAGAGGAAGCCGCCGGTGCCGGCAGTCGGGTCGTAGATGGTGACGATGCTGTTGGGCTTGAGCTTGTTGTCCTGCCCGGTGATCACCAGCGAGGTGGTCAGGTGCACGATATCGCGCGGGGTGAAGTGCTCCCCGGCAGTTTCGTTGGAGCTTTCCGCAAACTTGCGGATCAGCTCTTCGAAGATGATGCCCATGCCGAAGTTATTGACCCGCTCGGGGCTGAGATCAGTCGCGGCAAAGCGCTGCACCACCTGATACAGCAGGTTGGCGGCGGAAAGTTGCTGCACGAAGTCTTCAAAGTGGAAGTGTTCGAATATCTCGCGGGCATCCTTGCTGAAGGACTGCACATAACTCATCAGGTCGGCGGCGGTCTGGGTGTCGGACAGCGTGCCCAGAGTCAGCTTGGAGGCATTGAAGAACTGCTGTCCGGCAGCACGCAGCAGTAGCTGCTCTCGCACGAGGTCTGGCCGCCCGCTCTGGGCATGGGACTCACGGATCACCGCGTCCTTGGTCGGCCCCAGTACACATTCCATGCGCCGCAGCAGGGTAAACGGCAGGATGATGCGGCCATACTGGGACTGCTTGAAGTCACCCCGCAGCAGATCGGCGATGGACCAGAGAAAAGCGGCCGTCTGGGAATGATTTTCCGAATTCACGCAACAACTCCTGAGCAGAACAGCAAAAGACCGAGTCTACCCTACCTACCGCGGGCCGATCCGGCTCATCGCGGAAATATCCCGCTGCATTCGGGGGTGACGGTATCGGCCCGTATCGCCCCCTTATTTAATCACCTCAATCTCGACCTTGAGCACGCCTTTTGTCGTGCTGCCAATCGCACTGAATGCCGCGCTGGACAAATCGATAATGCGGCCACGGACAAACGGCCCCCTGTCATTGACCCTGACAACCACACTTTTGCCATTCTCTAAATTGGTCACTTTCACCATCGCACCAAAGGGAATGGTTTTGTGGGCGGCCGTTTTGAATTCCTGCTTGAAGGGCTCGCCACTGGCCGTCTTCTTGCCTTGATGCTTGCTGCCGTAATACGAGGCCAGGCCTTTTTCAGTAAAACCAACCCAGCCCTTGGCCGCAGGGGATGCCGTAGCAGATGGCCGGCTGGCACAGCTCGCCACGAGTACAGACATCACCAGCACAAACATCACCCGGATAATGAGCCCAAGCCCCCGATCTCTTGGCCATGTGCGTTGCCCTTGTGTCATCGCTGCTCCACTCACTGCTAAAAAATAGCAAACGCATTTTGGGTAAGGCTACGCCGTAGCCCAACATGCCGGCTTGGATATTTACAAATGCCCACGCAGTTTCTCCACAAATCCCGACGGCGCATGACACGTCATCACTCTCGCGCGGCAAAAGGCGTCGTCCATGACCTGATGCTTTCCAGCTTCCAGTCCTTCACCTCCAGCACGAGCAGACCACGGCGCGGGTGCAGCACCAGAAAATCCGGATGCCGCCCACTATCGCCGATGGGCACGTCGTACCATAGCAGGTAATCGTCTTAGAGCTTCTCTTCCAGCCGCTCAGCAAAGCGCCGCTCGCCGGAGGGCATCCCGTCTTCTGCGGGGTTTGGGGGGAGGCATGCACTCCCGTCCCCGACTAGCAGGTGTACTGCTTCATGAAAGTGGAGCCTCGCATTTATCCAAGGTCACTCATCCAAGCCCGGCCACGGCTTGCAAAATATCCCACAGGCAATATATTTATGGGATATTTAGGGAAATATCCCATAAATCAATAAATCATGGGATAGTTCAAGGAGCTTAGATGGCGCGCCCTTTAATCACACGATTCAGCCCCGCCCTGACAACGCTGCATAGCTCGCTGACTGGTCAGGTCGAGGGCGGCATGCCGGTCATCCCCGGCACACCTGGCACGATCTCCATCCGCCGTAACCAGGCGAAGGATGAGTTTTTCGTTCACAGGTACTCCAACGGGGCAAACAAGCCCGTCGAGCGCTACATTGGCCTGGCCACGGACACCGACGCAACGGAACGCGCCGCGCAGACAGGTCGGGATATCGCGGAAATAAATGCCGCGCTCGCCGACGTGCGAATTCTCGTCCGTGCGGGCTACCAGGTAGCTGATAAACCCTCCTACGTCACCCTCGCCACCCTGCATGTTCATGACTTGTTCCGGCTGGGCGCCACTCTGATTGGTTCACACGCGTTTGGCGTGTTGACCAACCAGTTGGGCATTCGCGCGGAGGGCTATAAAACCGAAGACATCGACGT
>JBASJP010000325.1:0-2254 GCA_049655345.1 Moraxellaceae bacterium | reverse complement strand
GCCGGTAACAGTGCAGTCTCTGGACAATATTCCCCATATGGGCGGGCTGGATGACAGTCCCCGAGGCCGCGTCCTGCGCGCTGCGGCTCACCTGTTTCGTACCCAGGGCTTCGAGCGCACGACCGTGCGCGATCTGGCCCGGGTGGTGGGTATTCAGTCTGGTAGCCTTTTTCATCATTTCAAGACGAAGGAAGACATTCTGTGTGCGGTGATGGAAGAAGCCATTACCTACAACACGGCCCGCATGGCCGAGGCCGTGGAAAATGGCAAGACGGTACGCGAGCAGTTGCGCGGCCTGATCCGCGCCGAGCTGGAATCGATCAATGGTGATACCGGCGACTCCATGGCAGTGCTTGTTTATGAATGGGGAGCGCTGTCACCGGATAACCAGGCGCGCTTTCTCGCCATGCGGGCGCGTTACGAAAACCTCTGGCTGGATGTACTGGCTGCGGCCCGCACCCAGGGGCTGGTCACGCATGATCCGTTTGTGTGGCGCCGTTTGATTGGTGGTGCCATTTCGTGGACAGTCACCTGGTACCGCAAGAGCGGCCCGGTTTCGCTGGATGAGCTGGCGGACATGGTGCTGGAAATGGCACTGAAGTCTTCATAAAAAAGGAAAATACCTTGGAAAAGCCTGCCGTTGTTCTCGCCATTCTGTCTGCCGGGGTTTTCTTTCTGTCCGGCCTTCTGACCGGCGTCTGGAAGTATGTCGCCATCATGAACAGCCCGCAGGCGAGGGCGCCGTACTACGTGGATATCGCCCATCGCACTTCGTTGATGTATGCCTTTGCCGCCATGTTGCTGGCCGTGTTTGCCTACCTGAGCGTGTGGAGTGATGCCACCAATTTCTGGGCGACGCTGGCGCAGGTGGTGTTTTTTGGTGCCGCGATTTTCACCTACATCGTGCATGGCGCACTGGGCGACACCAACAACCAGCTGCAGCGTCCGCATCGTCTTGGCAAGGCCACGTTGCCGGGCTTCATGATCCAGGGCTTCATGTGGGCGTTGATTGCCGGTGAAGTCGGCGGATTCCTGGTGCTGTTTGCCGGGGCGATCAAGGCATTGCCGCTGACGATTCCTGTCTGACGGCCTGACGGTGTTGCCGGTACATGTGCAGTACCCATTCGCCTGCAGGCCTGTTCCGGAATAGCGCACGCTGATCGGCATTACCGTCGGTGACATGCCTGTCGGGCCACGGGCTTTGTTCCGGACCGATAAGGGGGGCGAGCATGGCCGCAGCAGTCAGGTCGGCCAGCGTGAATGCGTTGCCCACCAGATAACACCCCGCATTTCCGTTTGTCCGCTGCTCAACCAGTTCAAGCGCATTCATCACATGTTGCCATGATGCAGTCACGCGTGCCGGTCGCACATCAAAGGTGCGCCGTATCATCTGGCGCAGCACGGGCCGGAGCAGGCGCTCCAGTACCGGATGACGTGTGGTGTAGCCGCGAAAAAATATTTCGTTAACACGCGGACTGTCCACGGCCAGGCTCCACACGCAACGGCGTACATGATCCCCGATATCGTCGAAATACTGCTCCAGTGAAAGCACGGCCTCACGCTGTTCCGGGTTTGCGGGCAGCAGTGACGGGGACGGGTATGTTTTTTCAAGATACAGGGCAATGTCTGTCGAATCGCCGACGGCTACGTTGCCGTCCAGCAACACCGGCAAGGTACGAATGCCTGCCAGCCGCCATGCGATCAGCATGTGGGGGCCGGGAATCAGGTTGACATGGGTATAGGCAATTCCCTTTGCCTCCAGATTCCAGGTTGTCTTTTCACAGTAGAGCGAGAGTGGAAACTGGTAAAGGCAGCGAGATTTTCCGGTCATGATCACCATGTCCTTGTGCGCGCTTGAATCCGGTTTATTTTCAGCATTCCGTTTTCCTGCGAGAGCTGCAGCTCGATGTCGCTTTCCTGCCCGGTAGCAGTGCCGAGAATGATGCGGTTCTCCCGCAGCCGGAACCGGGCCAGCAGGCTTTTTGATGCGGGCACTGTCTGCCATTCCACCTTGCTCATGTCCAGTTGCTCCTGTTTGCCAAAGTGCCAGGTTGCCCTGACCTGTTGCAGGTAGTCATGACGTGTCATCGTGAAGTGTTTTGGTGGTGTACTGTCCTGCCATTCCACCTTGAACGGGGCATTGCCGGTAATCAGGCTGTCCAGTGTGCGTATGTCGTGCTTTTGGAGTGCAGTAAAATAGCGTTGCAGCAGCTGCTCGCCGGACTGGCGATCCGCTGCTGCGGGTGATGATGAT
>JBASJP010000324.1:0-6980 GCA_049655345.1 Moraxellaceae bacterium | reverse complement strand
CATAGCGGTCGGCATCGGCCTCCAGTGCCCGTGAGTGATGCATGTGCGTCATGACGGTCGGGGCTACCACCACAATGCTGGACAGCCCCGAAACATCACCGGTCAGCACAAATACCAGGGCGGCCACGCCCGAGCTGGCAATCACCTTCTGCAAGGCATGCCGCTCATGCACATGCCCAAGCTCGTGGGCCAGCACCGCCATCAGCTCACGATCATCTGTCGCCAGTGACTCCAGCTGGTCCGTCATGACGATCGTGCCATCCGGCAAGGCCATTGCATTGGGCCCAACTTCAGGCCAGTCACGGAACAGCAGGGCCGATGGCACCCCCGCCCCCGCCTGCAAACGGGCAAAACCGGCCTGCAGGGTTTGCTGCCGGGCCACCGGCAACGTCGTCGTACTGCGCATGGCGCTGTCCAGACCCGCCAGCGTGCCCTTGCCCAGTTGTACCACCCACTCCTGCGGCAGGCGCAGCGCCACCTTCTGTGCCGCCCAGGGCAGGCCCCAGACCGCCAGCGCCGCCGTCATTGCCATGACCAGCACAAAGCTGGCCGCAATCATGGCCCAGTGGCCCTCCAGACGGGCCACCAGATTCCAGCCCTGGTGCGTAACGGAGTCAAACCAGCTGTCGAGCAGCACGTCATCCTCCAGCTCGCACACCGCCCCGTCAGGAAACCCGATGCGGCGACGGGTACGCCCAAGACGCGGCGACAGCTCCAGCGCAGACGTTTGCTCCGTACGGGCAACCGTTTCGCCACGCACCAGCAGCAGTCCGTTCTCGCAGGACAACTGCACGGCATGGCCGCGCGCACTGCGGCCATCAAAATACTGCGCGGCCAGCGTGCTCACAGCGAAATATCAAAGTCGAGAAATTCGGCCGCTTCTTCACCAAAGGCCGACGGATTGTTCTGTGCCTCGCCAATAATCGCATCCACCGTACCCGGCACCATCAGCAGGCTCATGTGGGCCAGGCGATACCGGGCCAGGCGCACCTTGATCCATGGCCAGGCCAGCCCCAGTGTCACCATCAGCAGCAGGAGATTGGTAAAGAGCAGCCACGCCATCGCGCCAACCTTCATGTCGGAAACAAACCCGTTGTTACCGATTCCGGCATGCCGGTACGTGACGTTGGTCATGTTCACCGTGTAGGCCGCCTGCGGCAGAAACAGCACCGGATAGGCCAGCACCAAGAGCCATGGCTGCTCCGCCAGTTTTGCAGCAAAACCAACAGCCCCAATCAGCACAACCGTGAGCAACGAGACACCAAAAGTGCGGAACAGCGCGCCATAAAAAGCCGAGGTCGTGCCGTCAAATGTTCCCTGGGCATTGCCATAACGCAGGTGCCGGTGCAGGAATGAACGGATATGGCACTGGTAGGCCGGAAACAGCAAGGCCCCCAGCAACACGCTGACCCCAAGGGCGGCACCCAGCTTGAGCATCAGATTGGTTGTTTCCGGGGCATTCGCCAGCTCCTGATTTTCCTGGATGAGCTTGAGTTCCGGCGTCATCAGTATTGATGCAGCAATGAACGGCAACAACGCCACATAAATCCAGAAATAGGCCTTCACCGCTTCAAACGTGGTGCCCGTGAATGCAAACTGCAGATTGCGATAGCGCGTGTTGCGGGCCCGAAAACGCAGGCTGCGCACAATAACCCAGGGAAACAGCAGGAAGAAAACCACCGTAACAACCAGCGCCATCACCAGATTGACTTCCTGTACCGCCGAACCCACACCAATCACCAGCAACGCCACAATACGGCCGATCAGGATGCGAACCGGATCACCGGTATAATCAAACGGCTGGTCATCCAGCAAGGTATTGCGATGAAAATACTGTTCACGCCGTACCTTGGCCCAGGCAGAGTAAATGCCCAGCGTGATGATGCTGAGCAGCAGGTTCACGATCCATATCGAAAAATATTCACCACCACTGCCGGTGAAACGAAAACGGTATTCCTGTTCCTGCAGCTGGCGATGTGCCAGTGATGCTTCCTGATTCAGCATGGTGTGTCCTTGCGTGCAAATGAATTAATAGCAGTACGTCCTAGCAAGGGCATTTCCCGCTGGCCTTGCCGCCATAACGGGCCAGCATTCGGTTGCGCACAAAGGCCTCACGGCTGAGCACCGGCAAGTCCGGGTGCGTCAACCGCATATGCTCGCAATAACGCTCATAGTCAGGCACCCCCACCATCAGGCTGCCCGCTTCACGTAAGCGCTGCCACACCATAGGCAGGTTCATGCGTCCACCTCTGCGGCATGAATGGTTTCACGCACCGTGATATCCGGATGACGCCATGCCTGCAGCATCGCACGAATGGCAAAGCCGAGCATCGCCAGTACCACACCCAGAAAAATGACACACAGTGCTGCATCAATACGGTCGTTCAGGATGACCTGGTGCATCTGCGCCATGCTCTTGGCCGGTGCCAATACTTCACCACGGGCAACCGCATCACCAAACTTGTCGGCATGCGCCAGAAAACCTATTTTCGGATTGTCGTGAAACAGTTTCTGCCAGCTTGCCGTAAAGGTTACAACCAGCACGATGCAGGCCGGCACCAGAGTGACCCAGACGTACTTCTCGCGCTTCATCTTGATCAGGATGGTCGATGCCAGCAACAGCGCAATCGCCGCCAGCATCTGGTTGGCAATACCGAACAGCGGCCACAGCGTGTTGATGCCTCCCAGCGGATCAATCACGCCCTGATAGAGGAAATAACCCCAGCCCGCCACACACAATGACGTGGCCAGCAGGTTGGCACCCCATGATTCGGTGCTACCCAGCGGCGCCCACGCATGGCCCAGCAGGTCCTGGATCATGAAGCGGCCGACACGGGTACCGGCATCAATCGTGGTCAGGATGAACAATGCTTCGAACAGGATGGCAAAGTGATACCAGAACGCCATCATCGCCTGGCCACCGATGACACTCGACAGGATATGCGCCATGCCTATCGCCAGCGTCGGTGCACCGCCTGCACGTGAAAGAATCGACTCCTCGCCAATGTCCTTCGCCATCTGGGTCAGCACGTCCGGCGTGATGACAAAGCCCCACGAAGAAATGGCGGCGGCCGCACTTTCAACCGTGGTGCCAATCAGTGCTGCCGGCGAGTTCAGCGCAAAATAAACGCCGGGATCAAGCACACTGGCTGCGATCATGGCCGTAATCGCCACGAACGACTCCATCAGCATCGCGCCATAACCGATGAAGCGCGCGTGCGATTCCTTCTCCAGCATTTTCGGCGTCGTACCAGAAGACACCAGCGAATGGAAACCGCTGACCGCACCACAGGCAATCGTGATGAACAGGAAAGGAAAAAGGCTGCCCGCAAACACCGGACCACTGCCATCGATAAAGCGTGTCACCGCCGGCATCTGCATTTGCGGCATCACAATGAAAATGCCCAGCGCCAACCCCACAATCGTACCGATCTTTAGAAAGGTCGAGAGGTAGTCACGCGGCGCCAGCAGCAGCCACACCGGCAATACCGATGCCACAAAACCATAGCCAATCATGAGCATGGCAATGGTTTCGCCCTTGAGCGTGAAGAATGGCCCCCAGTACGGGTCTGCTGCCACATGCCCGCCAAACCAGATCGACAGGATCAGCAGCACAAACCCCACCACGGAAATCTCGCCAATACGACCCGGACGGATGTAGCGCATGTACACACCCATGAAGACCGCAATCGGCATCGTCGCCGCAATCGTG
This sequence comes from Moraxellaceae bacterium, assembly GCA_049655345.1. GTDB lineage: Bacteria > Pseudomonadota > Gammaproteobacteria > Pseudomonadales > Moraxellaceae > UBA2031. The sequence goes on along the minus strand of JBASJP010000324.1, from coordinate 3,268 downwards.
AACATGCCCCAGGGCGAATGGGCCAGCGCCTTCACCACCACCAGCGCCAGCACAGCCAGCAGGATGATCATGATGGCCAGTATACCGACACTGGCAATCACGCCAGGCACACTGCCCATTTCCGTCTTGATCATGTCGCCCAGCGAACGACCGTTACGCCGGGTCGAGGCAAACAGGATGATGAAATCCTGCACAGCGCCAGCCACCACCACGCCGGCCAGAATCCACAACGTGCCGGGCAGATACCCCATCTGTGCGGCCAGTACCGGCCCGATCAGCGGCCCTGCCCCTGCAATCGCCGCAAAGTGATGCCCGAACAGCACCAGACGATCTGTCGGCACAAAATCCATGCCGTCATTGTTGCGTACCGCTGGCGTGATGCGGCTGTCATCCAGCTGCAACACCTTGTCCGCAATGAAGCGGCTGTAAAAACGGTAGGAAATCAGATAGACACAGATGGCTGCCGTCATCAGCCATACCGCACTGATGCTCTCGCCGTTATGCAGCGCCAGCACCCCCAGTGCAGCAACGCCGATCAGCGTGATGAGCGACCACAGCAAGGTCTGTTTTATTGCAGGCATGACAGCTCCCTTGTATTTTTTCTTTTTCCGTACAAGACAAAGCCCGCATCTGCGGGCCTGTTTTCATTCAACCGTGCTTATTCAACCGTCACCGATTTAGCGAGGTTACGAGGCTTGTCCACATCAGTGCCACGTGCCAGCGCCGTGTGATAGGCCAGCAGCTGCACCGGAATCGTGTGCACAATCGGCGACAGGATGCCGACATTGCGGGGCGTGCGAATGACATGCACGCCTTCAGATTCCGTGAAATTGGAATCGAGGTCGGCAAACACAAACAGCTCACCACCACGCGCACTTACTTCCTGCATGTTGGATTTCACTTTTTCCAGCAGCGCATCGTGCGGGGCAATCACTACCACCGGCATGTCTTCATCCACCAGTGCCAGCGGGCCGTGCTTGAGCTCGCCCGCCGGATACGCCTCGGCGTGAATGTAGGTGATTTCCTTCAGCTTCAGTGCACCTTCAAGTGCAATCGGATAATGCACACCACGGCCCAGAAACAGCGCATGATGCTTTTCGGCAAAGCGATCGGCCCATACCTTGATCTGCGGCTCCAGATTCAGTGCATGCTGCACACTGCCCGGCAGATGCCGCAGCGCATCCAGATATTCAATTTCCCTGGCATCACTGATACGGCCATTAAGCCGGCCGAGCGTAACGGCGAGTGTGAACAGCGCCACCAGCTGGGTGGTGAACGCCTTGGTCGACGCCACGCCGATTTCCGCACCAGCTTTGGTGTAAAACACCACGGCCGAGCTGCGCGGCAACGCCGATTCACGCACGTTACAGATCGACAACGTTCGGCTTTGCCCCAGCGACCTGGCGTATTTCAGTGCCTCCATCGTGTCCAGCGTTTCACCTGACTGGGAGATGGTGACGATCAGGTTGTCGGGGCTGGCAACAGCATCGCGATAGCGGTACTCGCTGGCAATTTCCACGGCACAGGGCAAACCCGTCAGGCTTTCAATCCAGTAACGTGCCACCGAACCGGCATAAAAACTTGTGCCACAGGCAATGATCTGGACGCTCTTCACGCCCGCAAACACCGATGCGGCATCGCCGTCAAACAGGGCCGGCTTGAAGCCATGATCCAGAATCTGCTCGATGGTATCCGACAGCGCACGGGGCTGCTCGTGGATTTCCTTCTGCATGAAGTGCTTGTACGGACCAAGCTCCAGCGATGCCAGCGACACATCCGACAGATGCATGGCGCGCTCAACCGGCGCACCACTGGTATCAAACACACTGACGCCATCACGCGTCAGCCTGGCGACATCACCTTCTTCCAGATACATCACGCGTCGGGTAGACGAAATCACCGCAGACACATCGGACGCCACAAAATTCTCGCCCTCGCCAACGCCCACCAGCAAAGGGCAACCCATACGCGCCACCACCAGCAGATCGGGATTGTCTTTGGCAATCACGGCAATGGCATAGGCACCCTCTAGCTCTTTCACCGCACGCTGCACGGAGGCAAACAGGTCATGATCCTGCTGGTAATGACGGTGCACCAGATGGGCAATCACTTCCGTATCCGTTTGCGACGTAAAGACATAGCCCTGTGCCTTTAACTCGGCACGCTTTGCATCGTGATTCTCGATGATGCCGTTATGCACCACGGCAATCAGGTCACCAGACACATGCGGATGCGCATTCGGCTCGGTCACACCACCATGTGTCGCCCAGCGGGTGTGGCCAATACCCAGCAAGCCGCTCACATTTTCTGCCTGCGCCGCATGCTCCATTTCTGCCACACGGCCAACGCGACGCACACGATGAATGCTGCCATCGACCAGCACGGCAATACCGGACGAGTCATAGCCGCGGTACTCAAGACGTTTCAGTCCGTCAACCAGCACCGGAACTATATTCTTCTTGCCGATAGCGCCCACAATCCCGCACATCTTTCTTGCTCCTGTTGCAGAGAGTTACTTGCCCTGCACGCCTGAATGGTTTTCCCTGCTGTCAGCCAGCAGGCTGAATCATTTTTTTACCGGTCGCTGCCAGCTGTCGATCACTACCTGCTTGCCGCGTGCAACGGCAAGGGTATTGTCCGGCACATTCTTGCTGATCGCCGATCCGGCACCGGTCGTTGCACCCGCACCAACGACCACCGGCGCAATCAGCGACGTATTGGTGCCGATAAACGCGTTATCGCCAATCGTCGTCAGATGCTTGTTCACGCCATCGTAGTTGCAGGTGATGGTGCCCGCCCCGATATTCACGCCGCTGCCAATGTCTGCATCACCCAGATATGCCAGATGATTGGCCTTCGAACCCTTGCCGATCACCGCTTTTTTCGTCTCGACAAAATTTCCGATGTGTACATTCTCGGCCAGCACCGTACCAGGACGCAGACGTGCGAACGGACCGATCTCTGCACCCGCGCCGACTCTTGCATCGTCAATCAGTGAGTTCGGCTTGATCACGACATTGTCGCCAATTTCGCAATCCTTGAGCTGGCAATTGGCACCGATGCGCACGTTGTTGCCCAGTACGACACGGCCTTCAAGAATCACATTCGGTTCAATATGCACATCCATGCCGTGTGTGACATTGCCACGAATATCCAGCCGCGCCGGATCAATCAGGGTGACGCCGCCACGCATCAGATTGTCCGCCAGTACCCGCTGGTGCACACGCTCCAGCGCCGACAGCTGCAGCTTGTCGTTGATGCCATCCAC
>JBASJP010000323.1:0-2165 GCA_049655345.1 Moraxellaceae bacterium | reverse complement strand
GGATTACCGGCCACAGTTATGTGGCTTATGGTCCGCTGGCGCTGGGTGGTACCCAGGTGATTTTTGAAGGCGTACCCACCTATCCGGATGCCGGACGTTTCTGGCAGATGATCGAGCGCCATCGTGTCACCACGTTCTATACGGCACCTACGGCAATTCGTTCCCTGATCAAGCTGGGGGGTGATTTGCCTGCACAGTTTGATCTGTCGTCACTGCGCCTTCTGGGGACAGTGGGTGAGCCGATCAATCCGGAAGCATGGATGTGGTATCACGAACAGGTGGGCGGTGGTCGTTGCCCGATTGTGGATACCTGGTGGCAGACCGAAACCGGCTCGCACATGATTGCGCCGCTGCCGGGTGCTGTGCCCACCAAGCCGGGCTCCTGCACGCTGCCGCTGCCCGGCATCATGGCAGACATTGTGGATGAGGCCGGGATGCCGGTGGAAAACGGTGGCGGCTTTCTGGTGATCAAGCGCCCCTTCCCGTCACAGGTGCGTACGCTGTGGGGAGATCCCGATCGTTTTGTGAAGTCGTATTTTCCTGACGAATACCAGGGCCGCTATTACCTTGCGGGGGACTCTGCGCACCGTGATGCCGATGGTTATTTCTGGATCATGGGACGCATTGATGATGTGCTGAATGTTTCCGGGCATCGTCTGGGGACCATGGAAATCGAATCTGCACTGGTGGCCAATCCGCAAGTGGCAGAGGCTGCGGTTGTCGGCCGTCCTGATGCACTCAAGGGTGAGGCAATCGTGGCCTTTGTGGTACTGAAGGGCGCGCGGCCGACCGGTGACGAGAAAAAGCGGATTGTGGCGGAGCTGCGCGACTGGGTGGCCAACCAGATTGGTGCCATCGCGAAGCCGGAGGACATCCGGTTCGGGGATAACCTGCCCAAGACGCGCTCAGGCAAGATCATGCGCCGCTTGTTGCGCTCTATTGCCAAGGGTGAACAGATTACCCAGGACACCTCCACACTGGAGAATCCTGCAATCTTGCAGCAGTTGCAGGAAAGTGTCTGAGTTGTTGTAACCGGCAATAAAAAAGGGCTGCAGATTTGCAGCCCTTTTTTGTTCTGACGAATCAGTCGTTGGTGTAATACAGGAACTGATGCCCCAGCGGCTCAGGTAAATACAGGTGACGCAAGTCCATGTAATCCGCGAGTGTCATGAACTCGGGCTCCTGCAGATGATTGATTGCCCAGTTGATAAGCTGATGTTGCAAGCCCCGTCCAATGGCCGCGCCACCCTGAATCATTTTTTCGGTAAAGAAGCCAAAGCCCATCAGCCGGATGGACTTCAGGTAAATCTCCTCCAGCATCAGGTCCCCCAGCTCACTCAGCTGATGACTGACGGCGCGACGTTCCTCGCGCCAGTAGCCATCGCGAATGCGACGGGTGGATTCAAGCCTGCGTTCATGCAGGTCGTCCGGTACTTCGTAGCCGATCATGGCCCGAAGCCCGTCATCGGTCGGCAGCGTGATGGAGAGCGAGCGGATGTGACGTGCTGCAAGCTCCATCTGCTCGCGATCCAGCTTGGGAACAATCTGCTTCGACAACTTGTTGATCGTGGTCGATAGCGTATGCATTGTGGACTGTACAAACTGCTCGGCGGAGCCGGTGATTCCCATGGCATGAATCCCGTCCAGAACAAAAGCCTGGGCGGATTCGGCCTCAAAACGGGAAATCACCTCAATAAGGGCATCGTGCTGGCGCCAGTTGCCGTGTTCCACTTCCCAAACCAGCTTTTCACCGACAAGGCGAAGCTCCTTGCTGGCTTCAAAGGCGGCGTAATGGCCTGCATGATTGTCCTGATTGTGCACGTCCGCTTTCCTTTACTTCAGTTCGCTGGAGCTCTTGCCCAGCAGGCGTCGGGCAATGATGAGTTGCTGGATCTGCTGGGTACCCTCAAATATATCCAGGATTTTAGAGTCTCGCGCCCATTTTTCCAGCAGTTCATCTTCACCATAGCCAATGGATGCGCAAAGTTCGACGCATTTCAGCGTGATTTCGTTGCCAACGCGACCGGCCTTGGCCTTGGCAATGGAGGCTTCCTTCGAGTTTGGCTGCTTGTTGTCGGCCATCCACGCGGCTTTCACCGTGAGAAGGTAGGCAGACTCCCATTCGGCTTCCATGCGTGCGACCGTGGCAGCGACATGAGATGCAT
>JBASJP010000322.1:0-4170 GCA_049655345.1 Moraxellaceae bacterium | reverse complement strand
TGAAGAGGATTGCTGGCAGGATAACCATAGCCGGGCATGGTAACGCAGAACCGCAGGGCCTGTCGCCGGAGCGCTGCGGCCATTTTTTGCGCCGCGCAACGCGCTACACTGCAGGCATGTCTGTTTATACCCATCTCGCGCTGGCCGATGTCCAGCCCTTTGTTACTGCATGCGGCCTGCCGGCCGTGCAGACGCTCGTTCCCATCAAGGGTGGCATAGAGAACAGCAACTATTTCCTGACCCTCACTGACGGGCGCGAGCTGGTGCTCACCCTGTTCGAGGAACTCGGCCATGACGACGCCGCCTTTCTGGGGCCCTTGCTGTCACATCTGGCACGACATGGGGTGCCGGTGGCCGGCCCGCTGGCCAATGCCGCAGGGCAGCGGCTTGGCACGCTCGCCGGCAAACCGGCGCAACTGGCACCGCGACTGCACGGCCAGCATCCCCTGCACCCGGATTGCCGTCAGTGCGCTGCCATGGGCCAGACGCTGGCACAGCTGCATGCGGCATTGCGTGACTACCCGCTGGAGCGGCGCAATGCCCACGGGGCCGACTGGTGGCAGGACGTGGCAGCGCGGCGACGGCCACTGATGCCGGCAGCGGATCAGGTGCTGCTCGACCGTACGCTGGCCGCACTCGCGAACGTCGAGGCACGTTACCCCGACCTGCCCACCGGGCTGGTGCACGGCGACCTGTTTCGCGACAACACACTGTTTGCCGGCGACACGGTCTCGGGAGTGCTGGATTTTTCCGAATGCAGTCACGATCACTGGCTGCTGGATATTGCCATCACCGCCAATGATTTCTGCCGGGCCTGGCCCGGTGACACGCCGGACCCGGCGCGCCTGCAGTCCTTCCTGCAAGGCTATGAAAAGGTGCGACCGCTGACACCCGGCGAGCAGGCGGCCCTGCCGGTGTTTCTGGCGGTGGCCGCCATGCGCTTCTGGTTGTCGCGGCTGGATATCGGGCAGCGCAACCGCGAAGAAGGGCGTGCCGGCGAACATGTCACCCAGAAAGACCCGGATGAAATGAAACGGCTGTTGGCCCATTTGCTGGCCGCCGTTCCGGACTGACTACGGCTTGCCCGTCAGGCAACGCTGGATCTCGCCTGCCATGTTCTGCACTCCCGCCGCATAGCCCTCCGGCCCGCGCGGCACGCCTACAAACAGCTCATCCACTGCTGCCACCCGGTAGGCCTGACGACCAAAAATGCGGGCCGCCAGTGCCGTATCCGCGCCAGGCTCGGACAGCAGGCAGGCAATGCCCTCTTTTTGCACCCGTTGCGCCATTTCCAGCACATGCCGGGCACCCGGCTTCTGTTCCGGTTCCGGCGTGAGGCTGCCGCGATGCCGCAGGCCGGCGCTTTGCTCGAAATACTGGTAGGCATCGTGATAGGCAATGAGAGGCGCGTTGCGCAGCGGGGCAAAGCGGGCATGCAGGCCATCCTGCAGTTGCTGCATCTGCGTGGCAAAGGCGTCGGCATTGCGCCGGTACAGGCTGGCACCCCCTGCATCGCGACGCGACAACTCCAGCGCCAGTGCCCGCGCGACCGTCGCCGCATTGGCGGGACTCAGCCAGAGATGCGGATCGGTAGTGCCCGCCACCGGCATGGCATCGGCCAGCCGCCGCGCCGGCAACAGGGCAATGCCGGGCAGGGTCTGCGCGCTAATGACCGGCTTGCCGCGCAAGGTCGGCCCCAGAAACTGCTCGTGCGCCGGCCCCACCCACAGCACCAGATCCGCACGCGCCAGCAGGGCACGGTCGGAAGGGCGCAAGGCATATTCATGCGAGGATGCCCCGTCAGGCACCAGCTGGCGGGCCTGGCCACGTCCGGCCATCACGGCATCGGCAATGAGGGCAAGGGGGCGGATGCTGGCCACCACCTCAAGGGCACGGGCGTTTGTCGACATGGTCAGCGGAACGGCCAGCAGCAACAGCAGCAGATAACGGAACATTGGATCAACTCCGGCAAGCGGGCGTACGGCCCTGCCTTGCGATGGTCAGGCACTGGTGTGCAGCAAGGTCGCATATGTTATATTGTTGCAAATCATTTGTCGCGAGGCCGCCATGAGCACGCCAGCATTTCACCCCCATGACCACAGCCACTGCGTTCACGGCGCCCTCAGTGAAGCCGACCGCCTGTGCAACGAGCGTGGTGTGCGGCTGACCGATATCCGCCGCCGCGTGCTGGAACTGGTCTGGTCCAGTCACCAGCCGCTGGGTGCCTACGACATCCTTGACCGCCTGACCGCCGAGGGCCACAAGCCGGCACCGCCCACGGTGTACCGCGCTCTGGAGTTCCTGCTGGAACAGAAACTCGTTCACCGCATTGCCTCGCGCAATGCCTTTGTCGGCTGCACCCATCCCGGCGCGGCCCATGCCGGCTACTTCCTGCTGTGCACCACCTGCGGCAATGCCGAGGAAATCGAGGACAGTGCGCCGCTGGCCAAGGCTGTCGCCACTGCTGCCGGCAAGGCCGACTTCACCGTGGAAAGCCAGACCCTGGAGCTGGCCGGTACCTGCCGGCACTGCCGCCATGACTGAGTCGCTGCTGCACCTGCACAACATTCGCCTGCGCCGCGATGACCGCACCATTCTGGACGGGGTTTCGCTGAAGGTGCATGCCGGCGAAATCCATACCGTGATCGGCCCCAATGGTGCCGGCAAGACCTCGCTGGTCCGGGTGGCGCTGGGCCTGATCACCGCCGACAGCGGCGAGCGCCGGGTACGGCCGGGCCTGCGCATCGGCTACATGCCGCAAAAGCTGGAGCTGAACGCCTCGCTGCCGCTGAGCGTGAAGCGCTTCCTGCAACTGGCCCGGCCCGGCCTCTCTGCGGTCGACATGGACCAGATACTGGGCGACGTCGGGGCCCGCCATGTGGCAGCAACGGCCGTCACCCGGCTGTCGGGGGGCGAATTGCAGCGGGTTCTGCTGGCCCGCGCCCTGCTGCGCAATCCCGAACTGCTGGTGCTGGACGAACCGGCCCAGGGCGTGGACATCACCGGACAGGAGGAGCTTTACACCCTGATCGGACGCATGCGCGATGAGCGCGGGCTGGGTGTGCTGATGGTGTCGCATGACCTGCATCTGGTCATGGCCGCCACCGATCATGTGCTTTGCCTCAACCAGCATGTTTGCTGTGAGGGCCATCCGGAGTCTGTAAGCGCTCACCCCGAGTACCTGCGCCTGTTTGGCGCCCAAGGCGTGAAAGGCCTTGCCGTGTACAGCCATCACCACGACCACCATCACGACACCCACGGTGGCGTCTGCACGCACGAGGGCCCGCATGAGCACCATTGAACTGTTCTGGCCGGCTTTGGCGGGAGGCCTGCTGACGGCGCTGGTCTGCGGCCCGCTGGGCTCGCTGCTGGTGTGGCGGCGCCTGGCCTATTTTGGTGACAGCCTCTCCCATGCCGCCCTGCTCGGCGTCGGCCTGTCACTGCTGCTCAGCATTCCCGGCTGGATCGGCATCATCACCGTCTGCCTGACCATGGCGGCGCTGCTCGGCCTGCTCATGAAACGGCCGGAACTGGCCTCGGATACCCTGCTCACCATTCTCGCCACCAGCTCGCTCAGCCTCGGCCTCATTGTCACCAGTTTTGTTGATGGCTTGCGCGTCGACCTGATGGCCTACCTGTTCGGCGACCTGCTGGCGCTGGCACCGGCTGACCTGCCGCCGTTGCTGATCGGGGCAGTGCTGATCCTCGGCATACTGGTCTGGCAGTGGCGCGGGCTGGTGGCCTCGTCCATCAGTGAAGAGCTGGCGGCGGTTGATGGCATACCGGTTGAGCGCCTGCGCCTGCTGCTGCTGATCCTGCTGGCACTGGTGGTGACGGCCGCGATGAAAGTGGTAGGGGTGTTGCTGATCACGGCACTGCTGGTGATTCCGGCGGCCGTGGCACGGCGGCTGGCACGCACACCGGAACAGATGGCCATTGGCGCCAGCGTGACGGGCATGGTGGCCGTGGCGACCGGTCTGGCAGCCAGCCTGCAATGGGACCTGCCACTGGGGCCCGCCATTGTAGTGGCCGGGGCCGGCATGTTTGCCGTGGCGACACTGGTGAGCGCGAAGCAAGGAGCGCGCTGAACGCTCAGCGTCCTTTCATGGCTGCTTCCACTTGATGGCACCTGCTGCCGCCGGCTCCTCCACCGGCGGTGCTCCCCCCTCT
>JBASJP010000321.1:0-5824 GCA_049655345.1 Moraxellaceae bacterium | reverse complement strand
GCACGACAGTGTCGCCCACACCAGCCTGAAGCAGTCCCAGCAAGCGTTCATCCACCCACAGTGTCCCTTTTGCGGGAATGGAGTGAGTCGTGATGTCCTTGCTGTTTTCACGCAAGCGAAGCTGTCCGCGCAATGGATAGCCGGGACTCACGGCCTTGACAGCCGCCAGCTGGAATTCGACCGCCCCCTGCAACACACTAGCAAACTCCAGCGTGTGTGCTGAAGCAAGCCCCAGACGTGTAGCTTGCGCGGTGACATCATCTGCAAGCGGACGGGAGCTGCGCAGCACAAGGTCAGCACCAATCAACCGTGCAGCCTCTTGTGCCAGGCTCTTTTCAATGCCGGAACTGAAGTGTCGTAGCGTTGTTGTGGCCGTAACAGCAAGAATCAGGGCCAGCAACAGCAACGTGAGCTCGCCGTTTTTCAGGTCGCGCCAGAAGTCTTGCCAGCCGTTCTGCATCAGGCGGCATCCTTGACAAGCTTGCCGCCTTCAAGATGCAGCACACGACTGCATCTTGAGGCCAGTCGCTGCTCATGTGTGACTAGCACCAGCGTGGTGCCGACCTCCGCATTCAGGGAAAACAGAAGATCATCAATCTGTGCGCCAGTACGGGCATCAAGGTTGCCGGTAGGCTCATCGGCAAACAGGATGGAAGGGCGCCCGGCAAAGGCTCGCGCCAGTGCCACGCGCTGCTGCTCGCCACCGGACAACTGGCGTGGCGTATGATGGACACGATGACGCAGTCCGACCCGGTCAAGCCACTCACGGGCAGTATCGGCATTCCCGCGGCCGTTCACCGACAATGCCAGCATGACGTTTTCCAGTGCGGTCAGTGTTGGCACCAGCAAAAAGGACTGAAATACAAAACCGACGTATTGCTTGCGCAATGCAGCTCGCGCATCCTCATCGAGATTCTGCAAGTCGGCACCACACAGACTGAGTTTTCCACTGGTAGGCGTATCAAGCCCTGCAAGCAGGCCGAGGAAGGTAGTTTTACCAGACCCGGAGGCGCCCACGACTGCCACGCTTTCACCCTGTTTGATCACCAGTGAAACCTCATGGAGAATCTCAAGCTCATCGCTGCCGGTATTCACGGACTTGCAGATGGATTGCGCCACTATCAGATCGTTGGGAAGCATGATGAGTCGTCACTGGTTGAAAACAAGTGTTATCGCATGTCTGCTGGCAATCAGCTTGCCCGTGCAGGCCGCCACGATCCTGGTCTTTGGCGATAGTATCAGTGCCGCCTACGGACTGGAATCAAACCAGGGCTGGGTGCAGTTGCTGCAACAAAAACTGGACAAAACGGCTGCAAAAAAACACAAGGTCATCAACGGCAGCCTTAGTGGTGAAACCACCTCCGGCGGCGTTCGCCGGCTTCCTCCTTTGATGCAGAAGCACCGTCCTGACCTTGTCATTATCGAACTGGGTGGCAACGATGGCCTTCGCGGACACTCTCCAGCCATGCTGGCAAAAAACCTTCGCCAGATGATTGTTGACGCTCAAAAATCCGGCTCGAAAGTCATTATGCTGGGAATGAAAATCCCTCCCAACTACGGAAAGACCTATGCACAGGCGTTTGAGCGCTCATTTGTGACCGCAAGCAAGGAAACCGGCATTCCTCTTTTGCCATTCTTTCTGGAAGGAATCGGTGGAAACATGCAGCTGATGCAGAAAGATGGCATTCACCCTACAGCTGCCGCACAGCAACGACTGCTCGACAATGCCTGGCCATTGATATCCCGTGAACTCAAAAAAATGCCGGCCCCCGGATGAGAGAGGCCGGCTCAAGCAGATGACCAGATAGCGCGCAGGAAATCAGGCGATACGTGAACAGATTTCCTGCAGGCGTTGGGCTGCTTCCTTGACGATATCCTTTTCAACCGGCCCCGTTTTAAGGACCGCCTGAAGGCGCAGCTCATTCGTATTGGCGACGCCGGATCGCAATCCTTTTTCCTGCAACAGGGCTAACTGGCGCTGGCGCCGCTCCTGCCCCCGACTGGCTGGCGACGGCATCTCAAGTGCAAGCTCCAGGTCCATGATGGCATCCAGCACCACTTTCGTATTGTCCTGAACAGCAGACTGCCACTGGGACAATGAGCCCGGCTGCTCCCCGATCCGGGAGACGCTCTGTAGCCGGCCTTGCAGTGGTGCACGCCACGCTGCAGGCAGTGTTGCCAGATCAGGGGACAGCGGTAGCGTATTGTCGATCAGTGCCTGCTCAGCGCTGCACACGGCAACCCATGCATCAACCATGTGTCGTGTCTGCTGGCTTTTTTGTGCGTTTGCCTTGCCAAGGCGAAGGGCATCAAAACTTTTCCTGGCTTTTTGAAAGCGGTCTCGAACAGCCGCTGCATCACGCCCCAGAGACAAAGCCTGAAAAGACTCCTCAAGACGCATGGCCTCACTGCGCAGACTGTCGTCTGCCTCCAGAGCCAGATTTTCCATGGCCTGTGCAAGCAGCTCAGCCTGGTTGAGTTGCTCCTGCTGGGCGTCTTTTCTTGTCTTGACGGCATCGTCACGCCGCTTGAAAACAGCATCGCACGCAGCACGAAATTCCTTCCAGAGCTTGCGGTCATGTCGTGGGGAGGCCTGTCCCAGCGCACGCCACTGCTGCTGCAGTTCCTTAGCCTTGTCACAGGCCACACGCAAGTCATCGGCCGACTCCAGTTTCTGCGCCTGTTCAACCAGTAACTGCTTTTCCTGCCCGATTGCTGCCCAGTGGGCTTCAAGTCGAGCCTCAAGTGACTGCAGAACGGCATGAAAGCGGTCCTGCACTGTGCGTGCCGGCTGACGGTCCACAGGAAAATACAACTGCCACTCCCGACGTGCCGTCTGGATGATGGCATCGTGATTCTTCCAGTCCACCTTGTCCGTCAGGGCATCACGATACTGCTCTAGCTGATGGCAGAGCTGCTCGCGTTTGACCAGGTTTCCGGCACGAACCTCACGCTGCGCCGCAAAGTGTTTCCGGCAAGGTTCATAGGCAACATCACTGGCCGCCTTGAACTGTTCCCAGAGTGGCTGCTCGACAGCGGGATCAGCCACGCCAAGCGCCTTCCATTCGTCCTGAAGCGCCTTGATGCGGTCAGCCTTGTCATCCGGATCGCCATCCAGAGTGGCCAGCGCCTGCATCTCGACCAGCAGGGCTTCTTTCTTGGGTTGCACAACGAAGCCTGCCCAGCTTTTCAGCTCCTTTACACGATCACCCAATGCCTGCAACCGGGGCGTACTGACATGATGGGTACGGGCAAAGTCCTGCGCCTGTCGCAACCGGCGACTGGCTTCACGGCTGTTGCCGTCAGTGATGGCCACCTCAAGGGCATCCAGTTGTTGCTGGAGCGATGCCTTTCGGGCAGACAGCTCCGTCTTGCCTGAAGCACTCTCAGCCACCTTGCGGGCATCTCCCAGCAGGACAGCGGCCTCCTGCAGCATGGCGGGTAATGGCCAGCCGCCTTCGCGGTACTGCTGCAAAACATCAAGCAGGGACTGGCGGTTAGCTGCTTCATCCGACTCGTTATCCGGCTCGTTATCCGAAGGGCCGTGCAACGATGCGATGGTTGCCTCAACGACCGGCCTGTCCAGATGCCACTGCACCAGCAATGACTCCAGCTGGTCGAGGGCCTTCATCACTGTTTCATAGCGCGCACTCAGTGCTGCGGTGGGCGTGTGCAACTGTGCCGCGAGCTCCCAGCGCAGTCGCTGGGTTTTGCGGACGGCGGCCAGTGAAGGCTGATCAAAATCATCCTGGCCATGGTATTCGCTCAAGGTTCCCTCAAGCGTTTCCAGTGCGCCCTGCAACTCCCTGATGGCCTGATTCTCGTCGGCAACCCGTTGTTCCTGTGCCTGAACCTCAGCAAGCTGTTTGCAGGCAAGTGCATGCGCTGTTGCAAAACGCTCAGCCAGCGAAAGATTGCCGGCTACGTCCAGCTCTGCCCATTGCTGCCGCAAGCTTTCTGTCTTGGCGGCATAGAGCGGATTCAGTGCAGCCCGGGCCTGGGCTTCCATGGCTTCACACAGGGCAACCGCACGCGCATCCCGTTCACGTGCCGCTTTTTCCTGCGCATGAAGCTCATCAAGACGACCCTTTGCCAGGCGATAAACCGTCTTGTCTTTCTGCCGTGATGCGGCAGCCAGTTCCTCAAGCAGGGCCGGCGTGGTGATTCGTTCAGCCGCCACCTGGCGCAAGCGGGCGACAGGGGAGTGCAGGGCAATGTCATGCAGATACATGTCATCCTGCAAGGCCGCAATCGCGGCGATACGAATCTCGACCGGATCTGCCTCACGGATCAGGGCAATCAGTGCCTGTGGCGAATTGATGCGCTCGAGTCGCTGCAACCTTTCTTCCACAGAAGGACTGAACGGGCTCTGCCCAGCCATCAACTGATGCAAGCGCAGTCCGGCGGCGTCGCGAACAATCGCCTCAAGATCACGCTTCTGGATCTGCATGAGAATGTCAAAGTCATGCAGCTTTTTTACAGCCTCTCGCCGCACTGCAGGCTCGCTGTCCTCCTTTGCCAGACGAGTCAGGATTTCAAGATCTTTGTCCTGGTCAGGCAACAACTCCCCGATGGCCTCGATACGTTTCTGTGATTTGATGCTTTGCCACTTGGGAGTGGTACGAAACAGCTTACTCAGCATGGCGGTCATTTTTCCCGGCAAGAAGGGTGGTCAGCAGGGCGTCTTTTTCACTCCAGAGCTGGCCTGTCCAGTTCTGGAACTCCGCACGGAATACGGGATCATTTTCGTAGTCGGCGCTGAATGCAGCGGAAGGAATCTCACGCTGATGCACACGGACATTGATCTGACGTACCCGGCCAGAACAGAAGTCCATGAAGGTGGGCGTACCCTCCGGGTAGGCAATGGTGACATCCAGCAACGAATGCATCTGCTTGCCAAGTACAGACAGGGCAAACGCCATGCCTCCTGCCTTGGGCTTAAGCAGGTGCGTGTACGGGGATTGCTGTCGATCATGTTTTGTCCGGGTAAAGCGGGTGCCTTCCAGAAAATTCATGACGGACACTGGCGTATGCCTGAATTTCTCACAGGCCCGCCGGGTGGTTTCAACATCCTTGCCCTTCAACTCCGGATGCTTCCCCAGCACCTCTTTCGAGTATCGTTTCATGAACGGAAAATCCAGGGCATACCAGGCCTGCCCCAGGAACGGCACCCAGATCAGCTCCTGCTTCAGGAAGTATTTCAGGAAGGCGATGCGCTCGTTGAACACATAGAACAGCACCAGAATATCGACCCAGCTCTGGTGATTGGCGATCACAAAGTACCAGCCCCTCTTTTCCAGCCCGGCGGGCACCTCGATATCCCAGTCAATCTTTGGCAAGACACGCATTAGTACCTTGTTGTTGATCGTGCACCATGTGCTGGCGAAGAAGATCAGCAGATGGGCAATGCCCGTGCGCAGCCCCTGTGTGGGCATGACAAAGCGCAATGGCATGGTAACGATGATGAGCAACGCAAAAAACACGGTATTGATACTGATCAGCGCCAGAAAGACGGCAGCGATCAGCGAAGCTGGCACGAAGGCAGGCATGAATACCCCTGATGCCCTGTCGCCATGGCGCAGGGCGTAAAGATGCAAATAAAGCAGCCAGAGCAAGTACTTGCTGGAAGTGCCGGGAATGGTAGCGCCAGCCTTGGAACCGGTGCAACGGGAAACATGCACCTGCCCAAGGCCATGAGTGAGCGAAAGGGTCAACGTTTTTGAGGGCTTGGGTCATTGGCCAACGCCAATCCCGGGTTATCCTCCCGACCCTGAAGTCATTAACAGGAGCGTCATCATGTCCGGCCCGCTGTCTTCCCTCAAGG
>JBASJP010000320.1:0-2442 GCA_049655345.1 Moraxellaceae bacterium | reverse complement strand
CATCGCCACCGAACAGCACCGACGCCAGTTCGGTATCCAGCTCCAGCGTCACGTCCGGTTTGTCGGCGTTGCCCTTGCCGACGCTGCCATTGCCGTTCTTGAGGTCGATAAACCAGCTGGAATCCGGATTATGAAAACCGAACTGGAAAACGGTTTTGGTCTTTTCCACCAGCTCCGGCTTGCTGGCAACAAAGCTCGCAATGCCGCCGAACACATCGGCTAGTGTTACGCCGTCATCGGCAGCAGGCGCTGCAGCAGGTGCTGCCTTGCCGGCGGCAGCAATGCGACCGGCGCGTGCTTCTTCCACCAGCTTCTTGTCCATGCCGGCGAGCACGGCGAGCTTGTTGGATGCCATCACGTTGCCACCCACCTTCAGCTTGCCGCTGAAGAACAGCTTCTGCACTTCGGCCACATCACTACCGAACAGCACCGGTGCCAGTTCGGTATCCAGCTCCAGCGTCACGTCCGGTTTGTCGGCGTTGCCCTTGCCGGCGCTGCCATTGCCGTTCTTGAGGTCGATGAACCAGCTGGAATCCGGATTATGGAAACTGAACTGGAACACCGTCTTCGTTTGCGCGACAAGCTCGGGCTTCAGCGCCACATAGGACTTGATGGCAGTGAACACGTCGTCCAGCGTTATGGCCTGGTCGACTGCGGCTGACGCAGCCACGGCAGAGACAGCCGGAACACTGGCGCCCGCCTTCGGCTTTGCCACCGGCAACTCCTTGTACAGCTCGACAACGGCGTTCTTGATAACAACTTCGTTGCGTTCCTTCACCGAGGTCTCAAACACGATACGCGTGTCCGATTCTTTCCACATGCGCGTCACCAACGTGTCGCCGGGGAAGACGCTCTTGGCAAAGCGCACCTTGATGCTTTTGAAGTAACGTCCATCATTGCCACAGAAAGCCTTGACGACATGACGACCGCAGTAACCAAATGTGCACATGCCGTGCAGGATGGGCTTTTCGAAACCGAAGGCACGCGCAAAATCCGGATCGGCATGCAGCGGGTTCCAATCGCCGGACAAGCGGTACAGCAGTGTCTGGTTGACGTCGGTCTTTTCCTCGATGACGGCATCGGGCGCACGCTCCGGCGGCACGTTGCTTTCAGCCGAAGGGCCACGGTCGCCACCCCAGCCGCCCGCACCTTTCACGAAGGAGGTCATCTCGTTGTAGGCGACTTCCTCGCCTGACTCGTCCTGCGTGGAAATCGCAAACGTGATGACGGCATTAGGGGCCTTGTCGAAGGCCTGCTTGAACTTGAACACATGCTTCAGCTTGGCGTGCGTTGGCAGCGGCTTCTTCAGCTCCATGTACTGCTCGCCGTGCAGCAAGCGGTCAAAACCGAAGCTCATGCCCGGCAGCTCCAGGCCGCCTTTTTTCGCTGCGGTCAGCATGGCGTTGAGCTGCGGCATCGCGCCCCAGGTTGGCAGCGCACCAAAATCACTGCCCAGCTCGTAGACGTATTTCAGTTCGCCCTTGTCCATGGGATCACGTGCTGCACCAATGCCCAGTGCATAAAGCGAGAGGTCGCGCTCGTCATAGGATGACTCCAGCACCAGCTCGGTTTTGGTGGCCACATCCAGATCGATGAACTCGTTACCACCCAGACTCGGGTTACTGACCGCACTCAGGATGGGCGCCAGCGCTTCATTGGTACTTGACGGATGCGTGCTCTCGCTGAAATCGGTAATGGTGCTCCACTTGCGCGCAACATCATCCACAGTGAAGGCACGACCGATCGGGAAGGCATTACCGGCCGTGCGCTCCCAACGCAGCTTGGCGATAAACCCGGCACCCACCTCGAACAGACCCTTGGTCTCCTCGCAGTCTTCATGGCAGAGCCAGGCCACCAGCGGGCTCACCGCCTCCGGCTTGAGGTTGTCCAGCAGCGCCGGCGGCATGATTGTCTCGGTAAGGCGGGATGCCGCAATCGGCGCAATCGTGTTAACGAAAATATTCTTGCCGCGACCCTCCTCGGCCAGACAGTGTGCCAGACCGAGAATACCGAGCTTGGCGGCGCAGTAGTTGGCCTGGCCGAAATTGCCGTAGATGCCAGCGGCGGAGGTCGTCATCACGATGCGGCCGTAGCCCTTCTCGCGCATGATGGGCCAGGCGGCGTGCGTGACACTCATGCTGCCGTCCAGGTGCACGCGCTGGATGATGTCCCACTCGGCCTTCGTCATCTTGGCGAAGCTGACGTCGCGCAGGATGCCGGCGTTGTTGATGACGATGTCGACGGTGCCGAAGGCATCGAGGGCCGTCTTGACGATGGCGGCGCCGTTTTCCACGGAGTCGTAATTGGCCACGGCCTCGCCACCGGCGGCGCGGATTTCCTCGACGACCCGGTCGGCGGCGGAGGACGACTTGCCGTCGCCATGGGCGCTGCCGCCCAGGTCGTTCACCACCACCTTGCAGCCGCGCGCGGCCAGGGTCAGCG
>JBASJP010000319.1:0-5463 GCA_049655345.1 Moraxellaceae bacterium | reverse complement strand
CCGGATGCCGAGTTGCTGCTCATGTTCGCGGCGCGTGCCCAGCATATGTCGCAAGTGATTCAGCCGTCGCTGGCCCGGGGTGAGTTTGTTTTGTGTGACCGCTTCACGGATGCGACGTATGCCTATCAGGGATACGGGCGGCATCTTTCTCTGCAGACGATTGCTGCGCTGGAGCAACTGGTGCAAGGCACATTGCGTCCCGGCTTGACGCTTTTGCTGGACTTGCCTGTTCAGGAAGGGTTGGCGCGGGTCGAGGCAAGAGCGGAGAAGGATCGCTTCGAGTCGGAGCAGGAGTCCTTCTTTGAGCGTGTGCGTGCCGGCTATCGTGCCCGTGCACAGGCGGAGCCGCGGCGCTTTCGTGTGATTGATGCAGGTCGGCCGCTGGAACATGTGCAGGCGAGTATTGCCCGGGCGCTGGAAGACTGGTTGCAGGAGCAGGGCCTGTGAGTGAGGCAGAGGTTCGCGCTCCTTACCCTTTCAGAGCCTATGCCTGGCAACAGTCACTCTGGCAGTCGCTGGAGGAGTTGCTGGTGCAGCAACGCTTGCCGCATGCTCTGTTGCTGAGTGGGGCAGACGGCCTGGGCAAGGAGCGCTTTGCGAGGGCATTCGCTGCCCGCCTGTTGTGTCATCAGCCCCGTGACGGCGTGGCCTGTGGCCAGTGCAAGAGTTGCAGCCTGCTCGCGGCAGGTACGCATCCCGATCTGATGTGGCTGACCACACTGACCGATGAAAAAACCGGAAAGACGGCCAAGGCCATCCGGGTGGACCAGGTTCGCGAGCTGGTAGGGTTTGCGGAGAAGTCGGCACAGATGGGAGGGTGGCGTGTGGTGGTGTTGTCGCCTGCGCACCTGCTCAATGTGCAGGCCGCCAATGCGCTGCTGAAAACGCTTGAGGAGCCGGGGCGGGATACGGCACTGATGTTGCTGACATCGCAGCCACTCAGTCTGGCGCCAACCTTGCGCAGTCGTTGCCAGCAACGACCGTTGCCGATACCGGCCGAAGCCGATGCCCTGGCCTGGCTGGTGCCCCAGGTGGGTGATGAACAAAAGGCTCGCCTCTTGCTTGCCCTGTCCCGGGGGGCGCCACTGGCGGCGCTGGCATTGCGTGAGGCCGAGTGGTTTTCGCAGCGGGAGGCCTTGCTCAAGGATCTCATGCAGTTGACGCAACAGCGGCAGACAGCACTGGCGACGGCCCAGCGCTGGCATTCACTGGGCGCCGAATCCCTGCTGGTGGCCTTGCTCAGCCTGCTGGATGATCTGGTGGTTGCAGCCAGTGGTGCAGCAACAGTTGTCAAACACAGGGATCTCGCGCCTATAATCGAGCGCATGTCGGCACATTTCCAGCCGGCCGACCTGTTGCGCTTCCGTCAGGGTCTGGCAGACAGGCAACGCCTGTTGGCGGGCAATGTACAGGGCAATGCATTAATTGATGCCACCTTTTCAGATTGGGTAGCGCTGACCTCGCGCTGAGATCACAACAAGAACGCTTTTCAGGAAGTCTGCCTATGAACATGCCTCGTGCTGGCGGCATCATCAATCAAAGCTTCAAGGACAAGCAGGCGCTGTATTCCTGCTACATGCCTTTTGTGAAAGGTGGTGGTCTTTTCCTGCCGATTACTCGCCAGTGCAAGCTGGGTGAGGAAGTGTTTGTGCTGCTCACGCTGATGGATGATCCGGAACGTATCCCGGTGACCGGCAAGGTCATCTGGATTAATCCACGCCATCAAGGCACACGTGCCGCTGGTGTGGGTATCCAGCTGTCGGGCGAAGAGGGTGACAAGGCCCGTCGCAAGATCGAGACCTTTCTCGCCGGGGCTTTGCAGGCGGACCGCCCGACCAATACGATGTGATCTGTTTCTTTTGTTCCGAAGGCCGGCGATTGCCGGCCTTGTTATTTGACCGTAAGAAGCTTCAGGGTTTTTGCAATGTATATCGACTCGCACTGCCATCTCGACCGTCTTGATTTTGCCAAACTGAAGACTGACCTGAATGGTGCCCTGACGGCAGCCCGGGCCCGTGGAGTAGGACACTTCCTCTGTATCGGTGTTGATCTGGAGACATTGCCGGATGTGCTGGCGGTGGCAGAGGCCTATGACGATGTGTCGGCATCGGTGGGCGTGCATCCATTGCATCTGGACTCGCTGGAGCCGGAAATCGAGCAACTGATCCAGCTGGCGGCACACCCCAAGGTGGTCGCGATTGGGGAAACCGGTCTGGATTATCACTATGAGCAGGAAAATCCCGCCGATCAGCAGCGCCGGTTTCGCAAGCATATCGAGGCCTCGCGGCGTACCGGGAAACCATTGGTGGTGCATACACGGGCGGCACGTGCCGACACCATTGCCATTCTCAGGGAGGAAGGTGCGACGTCGGGTGTCATGCATTGCTTCACCGAAGACTGGGAGATGGCGAAGGCAGCCATTGATCTTGGCTTCTACATTTCCTTTTCAGGCATTGTGAGCTTTGCCAATGCTGTGGAGTTGCGTGAGGTGGCGCAAAAGGTGCCGCTGGATCGCATGCTCATCGAGACAGACTCGCCGTGGCTGGCGCCTGTTCCTTACCGGGGCAAGACCAACCAGCCGGCCTATGTGGTTGATGTGGCGAATGTGCTGGGCGAGCTTCGTGGCGTGGCGCCAGAGGAGATTGGCGAACGGACGACAGAAAACTTCCGGCGTCTGTTCGGGGTTGGTTGATCGCAAAAAAAAGCCCGGCTCCTGGGGGGGAAACCGGGCCAAGACCAATCTCTGGCAATTACGGATTCATCCTGCCGGACAGTGGCCGGCATGGAATCAGTATTGGTTACTTTCAGGGATTCGCCAGTGCGGCAGGCGCATTGCTCAGACTTCTTTCACATAAGATGCCGCCGGAGGCACGGTTAGGGTTCTTTTTTGGCAAGACTGACTGGTCATCGAGTTGTCCGGGTGCCTATAGTGTGCTCATGTCTTGTCGAGAGACTTTGAAGTCAGGACAATGCGCGTTTTTAAGGCTCCTTTTGAGCCAGAACGGATTTTGAGAGGGACGGCAACATGAGTGACTTGGCCAAGGCCACCCAGAAGGCACGGGAATTCCGGCAGCGTGAGCAGTCGATTCTGGATTGTGCACTCCAGCTTTTCATCGAACAGGGTGAAGACAGGGTGACGGTCGAGATGATTGCGGACAAGGTCGGGATCGGCAAAGGCACGATCTACAAGCATTTCGAGACCAAGAACGAAATCTATCTCCTGCTCATGATCCGCTATGAGGAAGAGCTGGCCGATCTGTTTCGCCGGGTTGATGCACTGGCCGACAAGGAAGCCCTGATGCGCGAGTATTTCCGCTTCCGCGTACAGGATCCGGACAAGTACCTGCTGTTTGACCGTCTTGAGTCCAAGCTGACGGCCGACAAGGCCGTGCCGCAGCTGCTGGACAAGCTGCATGCGATTCGTGCCTCGAACTTTGACAAGCTCACCAGTATCGTGAAGGCCCGCATCGATGAGCAGAAGCTGGCCGATGTGCCTCCGGAATACCATATCTGTGCCGCCTGGGCGCTGGCCCATGGTGCTTCGGCCCTGTGCAAATCGGAGTTCTACCAGAAGTTCATCAAGGATCCGGATGACTTCTTTGACTTCCTGATGAGTGCGGGTGTTCGCATGGGTAACCGTACCCGGCACAAGAAATAGGCTTCCAGCCAGTCTGTGCAGCAAAGGCCGCTGCTCCGGAAGGGGTAGCGGCCTTTGTCATTGGCAGTTCTGACGACAGTTGTCCATGTCTTGCGTCACTTGACCTAGCTGGGGTCAGCCTTCAAAATGCGTGGCCTTTTCGGGTCAGGGTTCCATTTCCTGCCCACTTTACCTCCCACATTGAACAACCAAGCCGAGGATTCCATGAAGGCTCTTGTTGCTGTCAAACGCGTTGTTGATTACAACGTGAAAGTTCGCGTCAAGGCGGACAAGACCGGTGTTGAGCTTGCCAACGTCAAGATGGCCATGAACCCGTTCTGCGAAATCGCTGTTGAAGAAGCGGTGCGTCTCAAGGAAAAGGGTATCGTGACCGAAATCGTGGTTGTGACTGTTGGCCCGACGGCCGCCCAGGAACAGCTGCGTACTGCGATGGCGCTTGGCGCTGATCGCGGCATCCTCGTTGAAACCGCTGAAGAAGTGCAGCCGCTGGCCATCGCCAAGATCCTCAAGGGTATCTGCGATCAGGAACAGCCCCAGCTGATCATTCTCGGCAAGCAGGCCATTGATGGCGACAATAACCAGACTGGCCAGATGCTGGCTGCTCTTGCTGGTTACGCCCAGGGTACCTTTGCTTCTGTGGTTAAGATTGAAGGTGGCAAGGCCCAGGTTACCCGTGAAATCGACGGTGGCCTGCAGACTGTCGAACTGAGCCTGCCAGCCGTGGTCACCACTGACCTGCGCCTGAACGAGCCGCGTTATGCCTCCCTGCCTAACATCATGAAGGCCAAGAAGAAGCCACTGGACACCAAGTCTCCGGCTGACTATGGCGTGAATGCTGCTCCTACCGTGAAGAC
The DNA here is from genome assembly GCA_049655345.1 of Moraxellaceae bacterium. GTDB lineage: Bacteria > Pseudomonadota > Gammaproteobacteria > Pseudomonadales > Moraxellaceae > UBA2031. The sequence goes on along the minus strand of JBASJP010000319.1, from coordinate 951 downwards.
CCTGAAGGTTGAGCCGCCTGCTGATCGCAAGGCCGGTATCAAGGTCAAGACCGTGGAAGAGCTGGTTGACAAGCTGAAGAACGAAGCGAAGGTGATCTGAACATGAGCATTCTCGTATACGCTGAACACGACAACGCCTCCATCAAGGGCGCCACGCTCAATACCGTTACCGCTGCAAAGGCTATCGGTGGCGACATCCATGTGCTGGTTGCCGGCCAGGGTTGCCAGGCTGCTGCCGAAGCTGCTGCCAAGATTGATGGCGTGAGCAAGGTGCTGGTTGCCGACAACGCCGCCTATGGTCATCAGCTGGCTGAAAACATCAGCGCGCTGGTTGCCGAACTCGGCAAGGGCTACAGCCACATTCTGGCACCTGCTACCACCAACGGTAAGAACTTCCTGCCGCGTGTGGCTGCCCTGCTGGACGTGAACCAGATCTCCGAAATCTCCAAGGTGGTCTCTGCCGACACTTTCGAACGTCCGATCTACGCTGGCAACGCCATCGCTACCGTGCAGTCCACGGATGCGATCAAGGTGCTGACAGTGCGCCCGACCGGTTTTGATGCTGCTGCTGCCACTGGTGGCTCGGCTGCTGTCGAGGCGGTGTCTGTGGCTGCCGATGCTGGCAAGTCGACGTTTGTGGGTGAAGAGCTGGCCAAGTCTGACCGTCCGGAACTCGCTGGTGCCAAGATTGTGGTGTCCGGTGGCCGCGGTATGGGCAACGGCGACAACTTCAGCATCCTGTACAGCCTCGCTGACAAGCTGGGTGCCGCAGTCGGTGCATCTCGCGCGGCTGTGGACGCAGGCTTTGTGCCGAACGACATGCAGGTCGGCCAGACCGGTAAGGTCGTGGCTCCGCAGCTGTACGTGGCCGTCGGTATCTCCGGCGCCATCCAGCATCTCGCGGGTATGAAGGACTCCAAGGTGATCGTGGCCATCAACAAGGATGAAGAG
>JBASJP010000318.1:0-2904 GCA_049655345.1 Moraxellaceae bacterium | reverse complement strand
AGTCAGCAGGAACTGGACGGGCTGTTTGATCTGGCTCTGGAGCGCTTTGGCCAGATTGACCTGTTTATCGCCAATGCCGGCTTTGCCTATTACGAAAAGACCGAGCAGGAAGACTGGGGCCGGATGGAGCGCATCTATCGCACCAATACCTTTTCCCCGATTTACTGTGCCCACAAGATGGCCAGGCTGAACAAGGGACGGGAGTTTGGGGTGATGGTCACGGCCAGTTTCATGGGCATCTACAGTTTGCCGGGCTACTCCCTTTACTCCTCTACCAAGGCAGCGCTGGACTCCTGGGCATCTGCCTATCGCCTTGAAAACACTGAAAAACATGAGAAAGGTCAGCTGTTTATCCTCTATCCGGTAGCTACCCGTACCAATTTTTTCGGTGCTGCCAACAGCGGGGTGCCGGTTCCCTGGCCTACTCAGTTACCAGAAGCGGTGGCAGAAGCCGCTATTCAGGGTATCCTTGGCAATCAGCCTAGGATATTCCCGTCCCGTCTGTCCCGGTTAACCCTCCTTCTTGATCGGGTGTTTCCGGGGACGATGCCGGCATACCAGGCCGTGGAGCAGTTCAAGTTCCGGCGCTGGCACAGGCAGCGGGGAAGTCAGGGAAGCTGAGTCCTGCATATAACAAGAAGAATGGAGATACATTCATGCGGCACTTGAAAGCACTGGTCGGCGCAGCGCTGGCACTGACCATGGCCGCCTGCAGCAACCCCCAGTTTATTATTCACCCATCCAGCAATCCGACGGCAACAAAAACCCGTCAGCAACTCGATTCGCTGATAGAGACAACGACACTCAAGCCATTACGTATGGGGAGCTTTCTTTTTCCCAACAGGGGCGAGTTCTTTCGCCCGCTGATTCCCACTGACTCTCGCAATGCGATTGTGTATGTGTATCGTCCCCAGTCCGACTGGGCAGATCAGGAGGTTCAGTCGCCCGGCTTTTTCCTGAATGGCCAGTTTTTGTCGGGACTGAAGAGCGGCAGCTATTTCTGGTTTGAAGTGCCAGCCAGCCAGTATTACTTCAATGCCAAGCGTCCGCTGGCGTTGGTTTACCTCAAGACCATCTTCGAGGCGGAGTTTTTCTTTGAGGGAAACAAAAGCTATTACTTTCGCTATGACGAAGAAAATCCGGGTCCAAAGAAAGCAGTTTCTGGCACAGCCATGCTGGTTGTTGGTCCCTTGCGTCAAATGCCGGATGCGCAGGCAATCGCACAGATCCGCGAGACCCGCGTGATGGGTGTTGGTCGTGTGATTCTGGCGGATGAGCAGCCTGCCTGGGCCCCGTTTGATTTTTATGCAGATGCCATGCCGGTTGATGTGGCACGCATGGATGCAACATCCCCTCGTGTGAAAGAGTTGCGCTCTGCAGAGGCGGAATTCATCCCGGTCGATAACTCGGCTACCTCGGCAGCAGATGGTACAGCACCAGATGCTGAGGCTGCCCCGGCAGCGCCAAAGCCAGAGTCAGATACACCCTGGTGGAATCCCTCCGGCTGGTTCTGATCCGTTATTAGACGCAGTCGTCACCGTTCTGGTGATGACTGCGTCTGGTTTACTTCTTGTTAGCTGTCGGTGCTTCCGTTACTGTCCCAGCATTGTGCAAGACAGGAATTTCTCATGCGTGACTCCCGCATGCAGTGGCAGCAGTTACTTTCGACGCAGCGCTTCAAGGTAAAGGACGGGCTTGTCCTGCCTGGCAGTGCCACGGCCAGCAGTGACATTGAGTCGGGGCTGCGTACTGACTTCCACATTGATCATGACCGTGTTGTTTTCTCATCTGCATTTCGCCGGCTGGGCCGCAAGACCCAGGTACATCCGCTGGCGGTGAATGACCATACCCATAATCGCCTGACACACTCGGTTGAAGTAGCGAGTGTGGGCAGAAGCATTGGCAATCGTGTCGGCGTCATGTTGCAGGCCGGCGGGCACTTGCCGTCAGGCTATACACCGTTTGATATTGGTGCGGTGGTTCAGGTTGCGTGCCTTGCCCATGACATCGGCAATCCCCCGTTTGGCCATACCGGCGAAGATGCCTTGCGTGACTGGTTCCGTGCCGATCATCATGGACGTTATCTGGACGGGCTTTCTCCTGCTGAAAAAATGGATGTGCAAACCTATGAGGGGAACGCGCATGGTTTGCGCATGGTGGCGACACTGGAGATGTACCAGAGCGAAGGCGGCATGAGGCTTACGGCAGCCAGTCTGGGAACATTGATAAAATATCCGTGGACTGCAGATGCCGAACCCTGGGAAAAGAAGAAGGGCAAGTTCAATATTTATCAGACAGAGTTACCCTACTTCGAAATGGTGGCTCGTGAGCTGGGCCTGATCGAGAAAGGTAAACACCAGTGGGCCCGGCATCCGTTGTCCTACCTGATGGAAGCGGCAGATGACATTTGTTATGCCATTCTTGATCTGGAGGATGCCGTGGAGATTGGTATTCTCCATGTGCACGAGTTTGAGGCGCTTCTCGGCCCACTGGTCGAGCTGGATAAGGTCATGGGCATTCGCAATGACCGACAGCGTTGTGCCGCACTGCGTGGCATGGTCATTGGTCTTTGCGTGAGTGAAGTGGCTGATGCGTTTATGCGGCATCATGATGCGTTCATGGCGGGTGAGTTTCCTGCCCGGGATCTGGTGACGCTGGTTAACCCCGGCATCAGTCAGTTGCTTTCGGATGCCAAGAGGCTGGCCAGCGACCGGGTCTACCGGCATCGCAGCAAGGTGGTTAAGGAAGTGGCTGCGTATCCCTGTTTGCAGTTGCTGCTGGATGCGCTGATTCCGGATGCCCAGGCGTTCTGTGCCCGCGGGCCGTCAGGACTATCCACCCGTGAGCGAACCCAGTTGGCACTGCTGGAGCGGCCTCTGGAGGAGGGTGAGAGTCTTTACTCGG
>JBASJP010000317.1:0-9356 GCA_049655345.1 Moraxellaceae bacterium | reverse complement strand
GCCAGCAAGCAGCGCTTTGCCAAGCTTGAGGAAGACATCCAGAAGCTCAGCAAGGAATACGCGGATCTCGAAGAAATCTGGAAGGCAGAAAAAGCATCGCTCAAGGGTGCCCAGCAAGTAAAAGAAGAACTTGAAAAGGCCCGTATTGATTTCGAGGCAGCCCGCCGTGCCAATGACCTCGAAAAAATGTCGCGTCTTCAGTACGCCACGATTCCCGAGCTGGAAAAGCAGCTGACGGCCGCACAGTCGGAGGAGCCCACCGAGCATACCCTGCTGCGCAATCGTGTTACCGATGAAGAAATTGCCGAAGTGATCTCCAAGGCAACCGGCATTCCGGTGAACAAGATGCTTGAGGGGGAACGCGACAAGCTGCTGCGCATGGAAGATGCGCTGCATCGGCGTGTCATCGGTCAGCATGAGGCTGTCGTTGCGGTCGCCAATGCGGTTCGTCGCTCGCGTGCCGGGTTGTCCGATCCCAATCGCCCGAACGGCTCCTTCCTGTTCCTCGGCCCGACCGGTGTTGGCAAGACCGAGCTGACCAAGGCGCTGGCGAATTTCCTGTTCGATTCCGATGACGCCATGGTGCGCATCGACATGTCGGAATTCATGGAGAAGCATTCCGTGTCCCGCCTGATTGGTGCGCCTCCCGGCTATGTCGGCTACGAGGAGGGAGGCTATCTGACCGAGGCCGTGCGTCGTCGCCCCTATGCCGTCATCCTGCTGGATGAGGTTGAAAAGGCGCACCCCGATGTTTTCAATATCCTGTTGCAGGTACTGGAGGATGGTCGCCTGACCGATGGCCAGGGCCGCACGGTGGACTTCCGCAATACCGTAATCGTGATGACGTCAAATCTAGGCTCCGACATCATCCAGAGCATGACAAAGGAAGAGCAGTATGACGAAATGAAGGTGGCGGTCATGGAGGTCGTTGGCCACCATTTCAGGCCTGAACTCATTAATCGTATAGATGAGGTCGTGGTCTTCCATTCTCTGGCCGAGTCCCAGATTCGTGGTATTGCCGAAATCCAGATTGATCGCCTGCGTGGTCGCCTGGCCGAACGTGACCTCAAGCTGGAAATCTCGGATGCCGCGCTGCTGCGACTGGTTGCTGCCGGTTACGATCCTGTTTATGGCGCCCGTCCGCTCAAGCGGGCCATTCAGACGCTGCTTGAAAACCCGCTGGCCCAGCAGCTGCTGGCAGGTGACTTTGTGCCCGGAGACATCATCGTCATTGACGAAGAGCATGGCCAGTTCAGCTTCCAGAAGAAACGCCTGCACTAACCGTTCTCCCCGTAAGACGTCCGGTGGGCTACCTGGCGCCTTACGGGGAGGCCACCGGACGTAGCCCTGTGCGCATAAGACAATCGTCGTGGTCTATCAGGTCATGCCCTGTCATGTGATGGCTGTTATGATAGCGGCCATGATTATTCCGAGCCCATCTGCATGCGTTGGTTCCTGACCGGCCCCCACCCCTTGAGCGACCTGCTCCGTAATCTCTGGGCTGCTTGCCATTTGCTGGTGTTCCGGCGCAGTGCCTTGCGCTGGTTGGTGCCGACCCCCTTCAATTTCCTGATTCTGCTGTTGCTCAGTCTTGCAGTCAGCTTCACGTTTGACCTTCTCAGCGAAGGCTGGCCCGGCCAGTGGTCACCAGCAGGCGTGGCTGTTTATCTGTTGCCCGGGTTTGGCTTGCTGGTATTCGGGCAGGTGTTGGCAACGCGACACGGCCTTTGGCGGCTCGGGCTGGCGCCGGCCAGTATCTGGCTGGCTGCCGACAGTCTGCTGGGGATTGTGCAGTGCGTACTGTTGTATGCCGGCCAGCATGAGTGGTTGCCGCCGGACATCAGTACCCATGTCCCGGTAATTTACACGCTGCTCTATGTGTGGCCAGTCTTTGCTCTTGTCATGGTGTTCACGCGAGCTCTTGCATGGCCACGCTGGGAAAGCAGTCTGGCATTCGTCATCCTGATGGGGTTGTTCTCCGTCTGGATACTTGCGTTCAGTGATGAGCGCCTCTGGTATGCCGAGGTGCCAGAGGAGCCTACGCCAGCTTCTCCCCGGGTCATCGAAGAGGCGGCACTTTATGCTCAGCCGGAACTGTTGCAGCGAGCACTTTCTGCGATTGCACCCCAGCGGCCAGGTTACGCGGACTGGTATTTTCTTGGCGTGGCGGGCGCTTCTTACCAGAGTGTTTTTCGCACCGAGGCAGAAAGTGTCCGATCGCTTTTTGATACCAGGTTTGCAACAGCCGGGCGATCCCTTGTTCTGCTCAACAGCGATGACACTGTCTACAGTCAGCCAATTGCAACACGTACCAGCATCAGTCGTGCCCTTGCCGCCTTTGCAAGCAGGATGAACCGGGAAGAGGATGTGCTCTTTCTGTTTCTGACGTCTCATGGAAGTGAGGCACACGAGATAGAGCTCAGTTACTGGCCTCTTCAGTTGGCGCCTGTAACGCCTTCCTGGTTGCGCCGTGTGCTGGATGAAAGTGGCATACGCCGACGCGTGATCGTGCTGTCGGCCTGCTACTCAGGTGGTTTCATCAAGGAGCTGCAGTCACCGGATACGCTGGTTATTGCCGCCGCCGCTGCCGACAAGCCGTCTTTCGGGTGCACCGATGATGCAGACTTTACGTATTTCGGGCGGGCATTTTTTGACGAGGCAATGCGGCGTGAACATGGCCTTCGGGCGGCCTATGATCAGGCAATGTTGGTATTGAGCGAGCGGGAAGAGGAGCAGGGTTATGGTCGCTCCAACCCCCAATGGGTTATTGGTGAAAGGTTTGCCGATGAGCTGCCATCCCTTGAGGGAAGCCTGTTTCCACCGGCACCGTGATGTTTTCTTTGCATAAAAAAACCGCCTTCAGGCGGTTTTTTTATGCAAAGAAAACAAGTCAGTTGCAATACGCCTTGATCTGGCGGCGCGTGTCATCCATGCGCTTGTTTTTCTCTTCATCGGTCAGGTATCGCTTTTCGCCCTTTTCATCGGGCTCGCTAACGCGCCCGCTGCTTTCCATGGTAGCCAGGTTGGCCTGAAGCTTCTTGCAGCGCTCGGCATATTCAGATTTGTCGGTCTTGACTGGACTGGCCGGTGTTTTTTTCTTCTCGGCATCCGTCAGTGACTTTGTTGCCGCTTCCCTTTGCTTTTGCAGGTTCTCTACGGCAGCTTCTGAGCCAGACGGCGTACGGGTTTGTACCTTGACCTCGGTTGTACCCCTGGTGGTCTCGGGCGGAGGGCTTTCAGAGTAATGGGTTACCCCCTGCTCATCGGTCCACTTGTAAAACTGGGCTGCCAACACGGGAGTGGCAAGCAGGGCGCCAAACAGGGCGGCAATAGTCAGTTTTTTCATCCCGGTAAGTACCTGATCCAGAAAACGATGGTTGCACTATAACCACAACCCCGGCTTCTTGATAAGTATCTTTGTGCAAAGCCTTGAACTACTTGACATTTGGGGGTTAGACCTAAAAAATTGCGGACTCCCGATGGTGGGAGTTTGCCGTGCAGTCACCCTCTGACCGGTAGACGCCGGGGCGCATGCCCTGCCCGGACCGTGCCAAACGCCGTGTCCGTCCCCGCCTGCAAGATCACAGCCCGAGAAGGGGTGTGCTCAGGAACCCCGAACCCGGGGAGTCCGACAGGCCTGGCAAGACCCTCCGTTGTTGGTCAAATCCTCGTGCTAGAATGCGCGCCCCTGCTGCACATCCGGTGCTGGTGGTGCGCCTTGCGCTTTATTCAAGGGTGATTCTGTGGAACTTCTTTCTGGCGGTGAAATGCTCATCCGCGCCCTCGCCGATGAAGGCGTGGACTATGTTTTCGGTTATCCCGGTGGCGCCGTCCTGCACATTTACGACGCCATGTTTCAGCAGGACAAGGTCAAGCACATCCTGGTTCGACATGAACAGGCTGCCGGCCATGCCGCTGACGGCTATTCCCGTGCGACCGGCAAGACCGGCGTCGTGCTGGTCACGTCCGGCCCTGGCGCCACCAATACGGTGACCGCCATTGCCACGGCCTACATGGACTCCATCCCGATGGTGGTGCTGTCCGGCCAGGTGCCATCCGCCCTGATCGGTGAAGACGCCTTCCAGGAAACCGACATGGTTGGCGTGTCCCGCCCCATCGTCAAACACAGCTTCCAGGTGCGCAAGGCCGAAGACATTCCGGCCATGGTGAAGAAAGCCTTCTATATTGCTGCCAGCGGCCGCCCGGGCCCGGTCGTGATCGACATCCCGAAGGACTGCACCAATCCCAACGAAAAGTTCCCCTACGAGTACCCGCACAAGGTCAAGCTGCGTTCCTACAACCCGCCTGGCCGTGGCCATGCAGGCCAGATCAAGAAGGCCGTGGATGAGCTGGTTGCGGCCAAGCGCCCCATGATCTATGCCGGTGGTGGCGTGGTGCAGGGCAATGCGTCGGCGCTGCTGACCGAGCTGGCCCGTCACCTCAACTACCCCGTGACCAATACCCTGATGGGTCTGGGTGCCTATCCTGGCTCCGATCGCCAGTTTGTTGGCATGCTCGGCATGCATGGCACCTATGAAGCCAACATGGCCATGCACCACAGCGACCTGATTCTTGCTGTTGGCGCACGCTTCGATGATCGCGTCACCAACAACACGCGCAAGTTCTGCCCGAATGCCCGCATCATTCATATCGACATTGATCCGGCTTCCATTTCCAAGACCATCACGGCAGACATCCCCATCGTGGGGGCAGTCGAGCCGGTGCTCAACGAAATGCTCACCCTGGTGAAGCAGGCCGACAAGCCCGACGCCAAGGCCATCGAGGCCTGGTGGCAGCAGATTGATGACTGGCGCAAGGTGCACGGCCTGCGCTACGAGGCCGCCAAGCCGGGTGAGATGAAGCCACAGCAAGTGGTGGAAATGCTCTACAAGGTTACCGACGGCAAGGCCATCGTCACCTCCGACGTGGGTCAGCACCAGATGTTTGCTGCGCTCTACTACAAGTACGACCGTCCGCGGCAGTGGATCAATTCCGGTGGTCTCGGCACCATGGGCTTTGGCCTCCCGGCCGCCATGGGCGCCCTGTTTGCCTTTCCGCAAGAGACCGTGGTCTGCGTGACCGGCGAAGCCTCCATCCAGATGAATATCCAGGAGCTGTCCACCTGCTTGCAGTATGGCCTGCCGGTGAAGATACTGAACCTCAACAACGGTTCACTGGGGATGGTGAAGCAGTGGCAGGACATGATGTATGACGGCCGCCACTCGCACTCCTACATGGACTCGCTGCCTGATTTCGTGAAGCTGGCCGAAGCCTACGGTCATGTCGGCATGAAGATCACCGATCCGGCCCAGCTGGAAAGCAAGATGCGCGAAGCCTTTGCCATGAAGGATCGTCTTGTTTTCATTGATGTCGAGGTTGATCCGGCTGAACACGTGTATCCCATGCTTATTGCCGGCGGTTCGCTGCGCGACATGAAGCTGTCCAAGACGGAGCGTACCTGATCATGCGTCGTATCATTTCTGTTCTCATGGAAAACGAGCCTGGTGCACTGTCACGTCTGGTCGGCCTGTTTTCCCAGCGCGGTTACAACATCGAGTCACTGACCGTGGCCCCAACCGATGACGCCACCCTGTCGCGTCTTACGCTCACCACCACGGGTGACGAGCACAAGATCGAGCAGGTGACCAAGCAACTCAACAAGCTGATTGAAGTGGTCAAGGTCGTGGACCTCACTGAGGGTGCCCATATCGAACGTGAGCTGTTGCTGGTCAAGGTCAAGGCAACCGGCGCCGCTCGTGCCGAGCTGAAGCGTACGGCCGATATATTCCGCGGCCAGATTGTGGACGTCACGCCCACCGTCTATACCATCCAGCTCGCCGGTACCAGTGACAAGCTTGATGCGTTTATTGAGGCATTGGCCGAAACAGCAATTCTCGAAGTGGTGCGTACCGGTGTCTGCGGTATCGCCCGTGGCGAAAAGGTTCTGAGCATTTAATCCCTTCCCCGGACATTTCCCCCTCTTCCATGGAAGAGGGCAGGGGTGAGGGGAATCCATCGAAAGCGTTCTGCCACAAGCGGAACTGAAAAAAGAGGAAGCACCATGCACGTTTACTACGACAAAGACGCCGACCTTTCCATCATCCGCGGCAAGAAGGTCGCCATCATTGGCTACGGCTCCCAGGGCCATGCTCACGCCTGCAACCTGAAGGACTCCGGTGTCGATGTTGTCGTTGGCCTGCGTCCCGGTTCTGCGACGGTTGCCAAGGCCCAGGCTCACGGTCTGACCGTTACGGACGTCCCTGCTGCCGTCAAGTCGGCCGACGTAGTGATGATCCTGACGCCCGACGAGTTCCAGGCCAAGCTGTACAAGGAAGAGATCGAGCCCAACCTCAAGCAGGGTGCTACCCTCGCTTTCGCCCATGGTTTCGCCATTCACTACAATCAGGTCGTGCCGCGCAAGGATCTGGACGTCATCATGATTGCCCCCAAGGCTCCGGGCCACACCGTGCGCTCCGAGTTCGTGAAGGGCGGTGGCATTCCTGACCTCATCGCCATTTTCCAGGATGTTTCCGGCAAGGCCAAAGATCTGGCCCTGTCCTACGCTTCCGGCGTTGGTGGTGGTCGCTCCGGCATCATCGAAACCACGTTCAAGGATGAAACCGAGACTGATCTGTTCGGCGAACAGGCCGTGCTGTGTGGTGGTGCTGTCGAGCTGGTCAAGGCCGGTTTCGAAACTCTGGTGGAAGCAGGCTATGCTCCCGAGATGGCGTACTTCGAGTGCCTGCACGAACTCAAGCTGATTGTTGACCTCATGTACGAAGGCGGCATCGCCAACATGAACTATTCGATCTCCAACAATGCCGAGTACGGCGAGTACGTCACCGGCCCTGAAGTGATCAACGCCGAATCCCGTGCGGCCATGCGCAATGCTCTCAAGCGCATCCAGAACGGCGAGTACGCCAAGATGTTCATCGCCGAAGGTGCCCACAACTACCCGTCCATGACGGCGGCCCGTCGCAACAATGCAGCTCACCCGATCGAGCAGGTTGGCGAGCGTCTGCGTGCAATGATGCCGTGGATTGCAGCCAACAAGATCGTCGACAAGACCAAAAACTGATTCCGCCAGCATCCGCCCGGCAACGGGCGGATCAGGGTCAGGTAAAAAGCGCGGCTTGTCCGCGCTTTTTTTATGCCATGCTGTAACAGGATGGCAGTCACCCAACTCCAATGGTCAAGAGGAGCGGGTGTGATTATCATTCCCCTCCCGCCATGCCATGAGTCAAGGCTATGTCCACGCCACACAACGATCAAGATGACCACAACGGCCTCACTTTCGAGGTGGTTGAGGAAGAGCACGACGAAGGCGGCAAGAAGGTCCGCAACAAGGGTATCTATCTGTTGCCCAACCTGATAACGACCGCCGCCCTGTTTTCCGGCTTCTACGCCATCATTGCAGCCATGAATGGCCGCTTCGAGGCAGCAGCCATCGCGATTTTTGTCGCTGCCCTGTTTGATGGCATGGATGGCCGTGTTGCCCGCATGACCAATACCCAGAGCCCGTTTGGTGCCGAGTATGACTCGCTCTCGGACATGGTCTCCTTCGGGATAGCGCCAGCACTGGTGGTGTTTACCTGGAGTCTGCAGTCACTGGGCAAGATCGGCTGGATCTGCGCCTTCATCTACGCCGTGGCGGCAGCCTTTCGTCTCGCCCGCTTCAATGTGCAGCTGGAGGTGGCAGACAAGCGCTACTTCACCGGCCTGGCCAGTCCGCTGGCTGCCGCCATCATCGCCAGCATGGTCTGGGCGGGCTTTGACAACCGCATCGCCGGGCGGGAGCAGGAGCTTGCGATCGCGATTGCAGTCATTACCGTGCTCTCGGCCTTCCTGATGGTCAGCAACTTCCGCTATTACAGCTTCAAGGAGCTGGACCGTTCCCGTGTCCCGTTTGCTGTCATGTTGCCCGTCGTGCTGGTGTTCGGCATTGTTAACTACGACCTCCCGATTGGCTTGTTGACCGTATCACTTGTCTACGCAGTGTCTGGTCCTGTTTCTACGGTCTGGAGCCGGCGCAAGAAGACCTCGGGGGAGCCTCAAGCCAGGGTCTGAGGTAGTCCACCACCACGAGGATTGCATGATGCTGATACATGAACGTTCTGCCAGTGAGCCCCTCTCCAGCGAGCTCACCTCCGAAACGGTGTATCAGCAACGGCGTGACTTGTTGAAAGCCGCAGGCCTTTTCGGGGCTGCGGCTTTTTTTTCGCCAGTGGTGCAGGCGGCCCCACCCGCTTATTCCCCTGTGGCAGAGCGCAGCAATGTACCCCGGCATTTGCGTGACAAGCTGCGGGCACGCAAGGCGGGCAATAACCCGACAGGAGAGCCACTGACGCCGTTTGATGTGGTTTCGACCTACAACAATTTCTACGAGTTCGGTCTCGACAAGTCGGACCCGGCCGCCAATGCCCAGGCGATGCGGCTCGAGCCCTGGTCGGTTCGTATTGATGGCGAATGCCGCAAGCCTGGTACCTATATCCTTGAGGATGTCCTCAAGCCACATGCGCTAGAGGATCGCATCTATCGTTTCCGGTGTGTCGAGGCCTGGTCCATGGTTGTGCCATGGCAGGGCTTCTCGCTGGCAGACCTTGTTCGCCGGTTTGAACCAACATCCAAAGCACGTTTCATCGAGTTCACGACCTTGCAGGACCCACAGCAGATGCCCGGCCAGCGGACCCGCAACCTGCGCTGGCCCTATGTAGAAGGCTTACGCATGGATGAAGCCATGCACCCATTGGCCCTGATGGCTGTTGGTGTCTACGGACGCTCATTGCCCCCGCAAAACGGTGCGCCGCTCCGACTGGTCGTTCCCTGGAAATACGGATTCAAGAGCATCAAGTCGATTGTACGAATCCGCTTTACCGAGACCGCACCACAAACAACCTGGGCCGCCATGGCGCCAGAAGAATACGGCTTCTTTGCCAACGTGAATCCTGCGGTAGACCATCCGCGCTGGACCCAGGCTCGCGAGCGGCGACTGCCTGCAACATTGTTCAATCCGAACTGGCGTGACACATTGCCATTCAACGGCTATGCCAGCGAAGTGGCCGGCTTGTACCGGGGCCTCAACCTGAAACGTTACTTCTAGGCTGCACGTGGCAGGAATGAATACACAAAAGCCAGACGGGCATGTGCGCTCAAGGTGGCTGCTGTTTTTGGTCATGCTCATGCCTGCGCTGTGGCTGCTGTATCTGGCGATCACAAACCAGCTGGGTCCGGACCCAGCCAAAGAGCTCGTGGATCAGACCGGTTTGTGGGCCTTTCGCAGCCTTCTGCTGAGTCTTTGCATGACGCCGCTGCGGATTATCACCAGACGCCCCTTCTGGATACGGTATCGCCGCATG
>JBASJP010000316.1:0-2781 GCA_049655345.1 Moraxellaceae bacterium | reverse complement strand
GTCTATGAGCAGATGATTATTGATCTGCCGGCATTCACGGACGCAGAGCAGGAGCTGTTGCCGCTGTATACCTCACTTGTCAGCGAGCTGGGGGCGGGCGATCGCGATTACATGGCCATGCAGCAGTGGCAGTCCCGCGTCTCTGGTGGTTTGCGCATGAGTCTGTCCATGCGTACTGACCTGCATGATGCCAACAAGGGGCTTGGTCACCTTGTGTTTGCCGGCAAGGCGTTGGCGGACAAGGCGGGTGATTTCAACCAGTTGATGCAAGTGACACTGGAAGGCCTGCGCTTTGATGAAGGCTCTCGCGTACGTGAGCTGGTGGCGCAAATGAAGGCGCGTTGGGAAGCCAGCGTGACAGGGCAGGGCCATGGTCTGGCCATGCAGACGGCGGGGGCTTCCTTCAGTGCCGTAGCGGCATTCAACCAGCGCATTTCCGGGCTGCCCGGCATTCGCCGCATGAAGGCGCTGGATACCACACTGGCCGATGACCAGTCCCTGCAGCAGCTGCTTGCCAACCTGCAGGCATTGCATCGCAAGGTGTTGCAATCGCAGCGTCGCTTCCTGCTGATTGGAGAAGAGGATCACCTGGCCGCACTGGAGTCCTCGCTGGCCGCCACATGGCAGGGGGCCAGCTGGCAGCCCGCGTCCGGTTCACTTGTGTTTGCGACGCCCTCGCCAGCGCGCGATGTGGCGTGGTTGTGCAATACCCAGGTCCAGTTTTGTGCCCGTGCCTATCCGGCTGTGGCCATTGAGCATGCAGATGCCCCTGCGCTCATGTTGCTGGGCGGCTTTCTGCGCAATGGATTCCTGCACAATGCCATTCGTGAAAAGGGTGGCGCCTATGGCGGTGGTGCCGGTTACGATGGCAATGCCTGTGCCTTCCGTTTCTATTCCTATCGTGATCCGCGCATGACAGAAACACTGAATGATTTTGATGCCGGCATAGACTGGCTGCTCAATGAATCACACGAACAGCGTCAGCTGGAAGAGACCGTGCTGGGCATCATCTCCGACATGGACAAGCCGCTGTCGCCCGCAGGTGAGGCCCGGCAGGCCTATCACAATGCGCTTTATGGCCGCACACACGAGCAACGCAGGCATCTGCGTGAGCGTCTGTTGGCCGTATCGCTGAATGACTTGAGCCGCGTCGGTGAAACGTGGCTTGCCCGGGGACGTGCGTGCACCGCCGTCATTGCACCCAATACCAGGTCCGCCGAAGTGGAAGCGCTTGGTCTTGCGATAGAGAGGCTCTGATCAATGAGTAAACCAGAACTGCATTTTGCCCATGCCAACGGTATTCCTTCTGCCAGTTATCTCAAGCTGTTCGGGGCTCTCGAATCTGTTTTTGATGTGAAGTACCTGCCTGTCATGGGGACCGATCCGGCCTATCCCGTTGATGCCAACTGGAATTCCCTCATCGATCAGGTGGCCGACTCCATTCGCCAGCGCTGTAACGGACCGGTGATTGGCCTGGGACATTCCATGGGCGGGCTTACCACCTTCATGGCAGCGCATCGCCATCCTGAACTGTTCAAGGCGATTGTCATGTTGGACCCGCCCATCATCATCGGACTGGGCGCACTCAGTTTCGGTTTCATGAAGGCCATTGGTCAGGTCGATCGCATAACGCCAGCAGGAAAGAGCAAGGGGCGTCGTGAGGTCTGGCCTTCGCGTGATGTGGCTCGTGAACTGCTGGGCAAGAAGCGCCTGTTCAGCAGCTTTGATCCGGACTGCTTCGAGGCCTATCTGGATTTTGGTCTCAGTGATTGTGAGGAGGGTGTTCGTCTCACCATTCCGTCTGCGGTCGAGGTGGAGATTTTCCGGCATACGCCACATAACCTCTGGCGCTTCCGTTCGCCCTTGCAGGTACCAGGCATCTTGTTGTCGGGTGCGCAGAGCGAGTTCCGCAGGACAGGATTTGCCGAGCGTATGTCACGTACCCATTCCATGCTGCACGAGTATGTTGAAGGCGGGCACATGTTTCCGCTGGAGAGGCCATTGCAGACGGCCGGGCATATCCTGGATGCATTGAAAAAGGAAATGGTCATCGCATGACAGGGGCTGTCGTGGAGCGAGTCTTTCAGCACAAGGGCCATCACATTGCGGCACGTTGCTGGCATGATGCCTCCCTGCCGCCTTTGCTGGCATTGCATGGCTGGCAGGACAATGCTGCCACCTTTGATCGGCTGGCTCCGTTGCTATCGGGCTATCACATTGTTGCCATGGATTTTGCCGGCCATGGTTTCAGCGACTGGCGTGCCGAGGGCATGCGGTATCACACGCTGGATTACGTCGATGATGTACTGGCGGTCGTCAACCAGCTCGGCTGGGAGCGCTTTGCCCTGATGGGGCATTCAATGGGTGCCGGTATCGGCTCGTTGTTTGCCGGTGCCCTGCCTGAGCGTATCAGCCGTTTCGTGATGATTGACGGTTTTGGGCCGTATCCCGGCTCTGCTGCAGAAGCGCCCGGCATTTTGCGCGATGCGTTGCTGGAGTGGCAGGCGTATGAGCCGCGTGAAGATCGTGTGTTTGCCAGCCGGGAGATGGCCGTAACAGCTCGCCAGCGTGGCTTCACACCGCTCAGTGCACAGGCTGCCGGCATACTGTGCTCACGTTCGCTGAAAGAAGTTGAGGGCGGCTTTGCCTGGACCATGGATCGCCGCATACGGCATCACTCGTCATTGCGTCTGACCGAGCCACAGGTACTCGCGTTTCTAGCGGCCATTACAGCGCCCGTGCAGGTTATTCGTGCGTCACAGGGATTTCCGTTTGATCCGG
>JBASJP010000315.1:0-4745 GCA_049655345.1 Moraxellaceae bacterium | reverse complement strand
AAGCCAGTGTCTCGGCAGCGCCCCAGTTGAACTCAAGATTACCGGCCCACATCTTGGTACGGTCTTCGAGAACTTTCTGAACCTGCTTCTGGACAACAAACGTTTCCGGCAACTTTGCCAGCTTCCTGCCAAGTTCCTGCAGCGTCTTGATGGGTACACCAGTATCCCAGTCATCCACCACTGCGTGCCCCAGATACGGGGTCCAGTCAACAAACAGTGACTTGTTAGGCTCCCGTACCAGTGACTTGACCACATGATTACCGGCTTCGAGCGCCTTGCGGTACTCCTCCACCATGTCATCCGCCTGCACCTGCGTCAGCACAGCACCCTTCACCAGACGATCTGCATAAATGGCACGCGTGGTCGGTAATTTATGAATCACCTGATACATCAACGGCTGTGTGGCCGATGGCTCATCCGCTTCATTGTGGCCACGGCGACGGTAACAAATGACATCGATGACCACGTCCTTCTGGAACTCCATGCGGAAATCCAGCGCCAGCTGCGTCACAAAGAATACAGCCTCTGGATCATCCCCGTTCACATGGAAAATCGGTGCCTGCACCATCTTCGCCACGCTGGTGCAATACTCGGTCGAACGGGAGTCTTCCTTGATGCTGGTGGTGAAACCGACCTGATTGTTCACCACGATATGAACCGTACCGCCAGTCCTGTAACCGCGTGTCTGGGACATCTGGAATGTCTCCATGACCACGCCCTGCCCCGCAAACGCAGCATCACCATGAATGCTGATCGGCAAGACCTGACGACCCTGCTTGTCATTACGACGATCCTGGCGCGCACGCACCGAACCCTCGACAACAGGAGAGGCAATTTCCAGATGGGACGGATTGAATGCCAGCGCCAGATGCACCTCACCACCGGAGGTCATCACGTTCGACGAGTAGCCCTGATGGTATTTGACATCACCGGAGCCATGCTTGGTGACACTCTTGCCTTCGAACTCGTTGAACAAGTCGCCAGGGTTCTTGCCAAGAATATTGACCAGCACATTGAGACGACCACGATGGGCCATGCCAATAACAACTTCCTTGACGCCGTAAGAGCCGCCACGCTGGATAAGTTCATCAACCAGAGGAATCAGCGCTTCGCCACCTTCAAGTCCAAAGCGCTTGGCACCGGCATATTTGGTGCCCAGAAATTTTTCCAGGCCTTCGGCTGCCGTCACACGTTCAAGCACATGCTTGCGTGTATCCACAGAAAAATTCGGATTTCCACGAACACTTTCAAGACGCTGCTGAATCCAGCGTTTTTCGGCCGTGTTGACGATGTGCATGTATTCGGAGCCAATGGCGCCACAATAAATGGCCTCCATCGCCTGCACCATTTCGCCAAGGGTGCACTCCTCCTTGCCAATCGCCAGATTACCGGTATTGAACACTGTATCAAGATCTGCACGGCTGAGGCCGTGTGTCGCGAGATCCAGATCAGGTACATCTTCACGTGGCATCAGTCCCAACGGATCCAGTTTTGCACGCTGATGACCGCGATTACGATAACCGGCAATAAGCTGCAGCACAGCAACCTGACGGCGCTCATGCTCCGTGCTGACACGACTGGTGGGAAGCGCCTGGGCGCGTGAAGAGTTTTTTGCCAGTAACAGGAACTGCTCACGGACGCCCTTGTGCGGTGTGTCCTGGGCAATACCATTGACGCGAGGCAGCTTTTCAAAATAGCTGCGCCAGTCTTCCGGCACTGATTGGGGAGAAACGAGGAATTGCTCGTAAAGTTCTTCGACGTAGGCAGCGTTTTCTGCCGAGAGCTGCGAAGTGCTCCACTGTCGCAGCATGAGGCCGTCTTGCATTTTCAATGTTTCCAAAGAGAGAAGTTCCGCGACCCAGGTGGCCGGAGCGGTGCTGTTTCGCCTTCTCTTCACAATGACCCGCGATGTCTGGGTAAGACCTCACGACCCTACCCCCCTGATTGAGTCTAGCAAAGGGGGGCTGAAACGGCCTTCAGACCTTGGTATAGCCTGAAAAGCATACCCACGATCCTGTTGATGCAGGCGGGCTGGCTGCCTGCAGATCGTGGGTGCCGATATTGTGCACCCGTTCCCTCGCAAGAGCTACCTGATGCACACAACACGGCGGAAAAAGACTGAAAAAAGTCAAAAAAAACCCCGCCAACTGGCGGGGTTTCAGAGGATCAGGTCCCCTGGCTAAGCAGCATATTACGAATATGCCCGATAGCCTTGGTGGGGTTGAGCCCCTTGGGACACACGCTGACGCAGTTCATGATGCCACGGCAGCGGAACACGCTGAACGGGTCATCCAGCTTGGCCAGGCGCTCGGCTGTTGCAGTATCACGACTGTCCGCCAGGAAGCGATAAGCCTGGATGAGCGCCGATGGACCCAGGAACTTTTCCGGATTCCACCAGAACGACGGGCAACTGGTAGAGCAGCACGCACAGAGGATGCACTCATACAGGCCATCAAGCTTCTCACGGTCTTCCGGAGACTGCAGGCGCTCCTTGGCAGGCGCTGGCGTGTTGTTAACCAGATATGGCTGCACCTTTTCGTACTGGTTGTAGAACATACCCATGTCCACAACCAGGTCACGAATCACCGGCAGACCCGGCAACGGACGAATCACCACCTTCTTCGGCAGTGTCTTCATGTTGACCAGACAGGCCAGACCATTCTTGCCATTAATGTTCATGCCATCAGAACCGCAAATACCTTCACGGCAGGAACGGCGGAAGCTCAGGCTTTCATCAACCTGCTTCAGCTTGATCAGCGCATCCAGCAGCATGCGCTCGGAACCATCAAGCGTAAGCTCGTAGGTCTGCATATAGGGCGCTTCGTCCTTGTCAGGATCGTAGCGATAGACTTCAAAAATACGCACGTCGCTCATGGTGTGCCTCTTCAATTCTTTGTCAGGGGACGGGGGATTCATTCCCGTCCATCACCTCATCCCGGGGGATGAAAATGCCTCTTAGAAGGTACGCGGCTTGGGCGGAACGGATTCCACTGTCAGCGGCTTCAGCTTGACCGGCTTGTAGTCAAGACGATTGCCTTCCTTGTACCAGAGGGAATGACGCATCCACTCCTTGTCGTTACGACCGAGCGGGCACTCGGGGTCGTCCACCGGACGCTCGTAATCAACAACGGTATGGGCGCCACGACACTCTTTGCGAGCGGCAGCAGAAATGATGGTGGCCTTGGCAGCCTCAATCAGGTTTTCCAGCTCCAGTGCCTCGATACGGCCGGTATTGAACACCTTTGACTTGTCTTTCAAGTGGATGTTGGCAATACGCTTTTCGATCTCGAGAATTTTCTGGACGCCTTCATCCAGCAGAGCCTGGGTACGGAACACGCCAGCATGGGTCTGCATGGCGCGACGCATGTCGTTGGCAACATCCTGCCCATACTCGCCATCAGTGGAGTTATCGAGACGTGCAATGCGGGCCAGCGTCTTGTCCAGAGCATCCTTTGGCAGCGACTTCTGGGCAGCTGGTGCGCGGGCAACAGTCTCGATGATGTGATCACCGGCGGCCTTGCCGAACACAATCAGATCAAGCAGCGAGTTGGTGCCCAGACGATTGGCACCATGCACGGAAACACAGGAACACTCACCGATGGCGTAGAAGCCATTGACCACTGCATTCGGATTGCCATCCTTGGGAGCAACAACCTGACCATTAATGTTGGTCGGAATGCCACCCATCTGGTAGTGAATCGTCGGCACCACCGGAATCGGTTCCTTGGTGCAATCCACGTTGGCAAAGTTCTTGCCGATTTCGTACACGGACGGCAGACGCTTGTGGATGGTATCGGCACCAAGGTGGGTCAGGTCGAGCACCACATAATCACCATTGGGACCGCAGCCACGACCTTCCTTGATTTCCTGATCCATGGAACGTGACACGAAGTCGCGTGGAGCCAGATCCTTCAGGTTGGGTGCATAACGTTCCATGAAGCGCTCGCCGTTCTTGTTGCGCAGCAGGCCGCCTTCACCACGGCAACCCTCTGTCAGCAGCACGCCGGCACCGGCCACGCCGGTCGGGTGAAACTGCCAGAACTCCATGTCTTCCAGCGGAATGCCGGCACGGGCCGCCATACCAAGGCCGTCCCCGGTATTGATGAAGGCATTGGTAGAGGCCTGGTAGATACGACCTGCCCCACCGGTAGCAAACAATGTGCACTTGGCCTGAAACACGGCAATGTTGCCGGTGGCCAGATCGATGGCGGTCACACCCAGCACGTCACCGTCTTCATCACGGATCAGGTCAAGTGCAATCCATTCGACGAAAAACTCGGTATTGGCAGCCAGATTGGCCTGGTACAGAGTGTGCAGCAAGGCATGACCGGTACGGTCGGCCGCGGCACAGGCGCGCTGCACCGGCTTTTCACCGTAGTTGGCGGTATGGCCGCCAAACGGACGCTGATAAATGGTGCCGTCGGCATTGCGGTCAAACGGCATGCCGAGGTGTTCCAGCTCATACACCATCTTGGGTGCTTCGCGGCACATGAACTCGATGGCATCCTGGTCGCCCAGCCAGTCGGAACCCTTGATTGTGTCGTAGAAATGGTAATGCCAGTTGTCCTCACTCATGTTACCGAGCGAGGCTCCGATGCCACCCTGCGCTGCCACGGTGTGGGAGCGGGTCGGGAACACCTTGGTCAGAACAGCTACCTTGAGGCCGGCACGGGCAAGCTGCAGAGAGGCACGCATGCCGGAGCCGCCACCGCCAACGATGACGGCATCAAAGGTCAGGGTAGGAA
>JBASJP010000314.1:0-2979 GCA_049655345.1 Moraxellaceae bacterium | reverse complement strand
TTCATACGCCGGAATGCGCGCACCGTTGTAGGACGGGTGCGGCACGCGCGCATAGGGCAGGTCAAACACGTAATCCATTTCTTCCGTGGTGAGCGGAATGGGTGGCGGATTGATCCACACATCGCGGTCACCATGACGCTGGACCAGTGCGCGGGCATTGCCGGGATTGGTTTCCAGATGCAGCACGCGGTTGGCGTGGGCGTAACGGACCGGGTCTTCTTTTACGCGCTCGAACGACGGCAGCCGGATCACGGTTTTTTCACGTGGCGGCATGCGGTTTTTCATTGCGGTCTGCATTGCCGGCGAGGGACGCAACGAGATGATCTGGGCACCGCCATCCGGAAGGTCGCAGGCATCGGCCGATGCAGTTTTCTGCTTCTCGATTTCGCAGGCGGATGGATCGGCCGTGTTGATATAGGGATTGATGTGCGTGTCGATGCGGCCCGGAGCATCCACCTGGGTGGAATCAAGCTCGAACATGCCGGGCGGCGTGTCGCGACGAATGAAGGCCGTGCCGCGCAGATCGGTAATGTCCTGGATGTTTTCGCCACGGTTGAGGCGATGGGTCAGCTCGACAATGGCACGCTCGGCGTTGCCATACAGCAGCAGGTCGGCCTTGGCATCCATGAGGATGGAGCGGCGCACCTTGTCCTGCCAGTAATCGTAATGCGCAATGCGGCGCAGCGAGGCTTCGATGCCGCCAATCACCAGCGGCACATCCGGATACGCTTCGCGGGCGCGCTGGGCATACACCACGCAGGCACGGTCGGGGCGCTTGCCACCTTCGTCATTCGGCGAATAGGCATCGTCGGAACGGATTTTGCGATCGGCCGTGTAGCGGTTGATCATCGAGTCCATGTTGCCTGCGGTGATGCCCCAGAACAGCCGGGGTTTGCCCAGTGCCTTGAAGGGTTCGGCCGATTGCCAGTCGGGCTGGGCAATGATGCCGACCCGGTAGCCCTGTGCTTCCAGCAGCCGGCCCAGGATGGCCATGCCGAAGGTGGGCAGGTCGACGTAGGCATCGCCAGTGACGATGATGACGTCACAGACATCCCAGCCGAGCGCATCCATCTCCGCCCGTGTCATGGGCAGGAAGGGAGCAGGCCCCAGGCACTCGGCCCAGAACTTCTCGTGACTGAACAGCGCCGGTGCGGACGGCAACGGCTGGGGTGTGGCGGACATGAGGACCTCGGCAGGGAGCACGGTCTCGCCGCAGGGACGGGAGATGGCGCTTCGGAACCGCGCATTGTACCTCAAGCGCAGTGTCAGGCCGAGTGTACGGCTCGTCGGAATGGCCTGCCGCCCACGGGACGACTGGTGTAAAACAAAAAATATGACTGACCAGCCGCTACCGATTCCTGCCTTGACTACACCCGTGTCTTCTTCCGCCACGCCCCGATCTCCGCTGCCAGACGGCCTGATGGAGCGTCTCCGCTCGATCATCTCTGTTCACCGGCTCTGGTGCCCGCTGCCAGCACCTACCGATGCGCTGTTTGCGGCACATCGTCAGGAAGTCTTTGTGCGCATGGTGCTGGTGGGCTGGCCCTTGCTCATCCTGATGCTGGCCATGATCACGCTGAGTGGTCCATTGCTGTTTGCGGATGAGCTGGTCGGAAACCGCGAGCCCTACTGGTGGCCATCCGTGATTGCCGAGTCGGTCATCATTGGGCTGACGATCGTCCTGCTGTACTTGCCCTTGTTCCAGAAACGCTATCAGGCAGTGATTATCGTTGGCGGTGCCTTGGCACTGGCAATTCCCCTGCTGGGGTCGCTGGTCATGGACAGTCCCCGGCTGATGCAGGCATTGAGCTACGTCAGCATGCTCATCATCACCCTACTTGTGCTGGTATTGAAGCTGTCCCTGTTCAATGCATCGGTGGCATGCGTAATCGCAATCCTGGCAGCGACGGGCTTTGCCCTCTGGCTGGGGGTGTCGGTGGACTGGGCGCTGTTCAGCTGGTATGCCGTCGGCAGCCTGATCGTCAACCTGATTATCGGCGTGGTGCAGGAGCGCCAAGAACGCATCGGTTTTTTGCAGAGCCTGTTGCTGGAGCATGACTCTGCCGAACGTGAGCGCCTGAATGAGAAGCTGGCCCGCCTTGCGGCAGAAGACCCACTGACCTGCCTGCCCAACCGGCGCCATTTCAATGAGGCCCTGACGCGTGAGTGGGACCGTTCCGGCCGTACCCGAAAGCCGCTGGCGCTGCTGTTCATGGATGTCGATTATTTCAAGCGCTACAACGACAGCCTGGGGCATCTGGCGGGTGATGAGTGTCTGGTGTCCATTGCCCAGGCCATTCGCTCGGCCGTGATGCGCCCTGCGGATCTGGCGGCACGTTATGGCGGCGAGGAATTTGTGGTACTGCTGCCGGAAACCGAAGTGGATGGCGCCATGGATGTGGCCCTGCGTGTGCTGGAGGCGATTGATGCCATGGCCATTCCGCACCCGGCCTCGGCCGTGGCGGCGCATGTCACCGCCAGCATCGGTGTGGCGGTCATGGTGCCGCAGGGCGAGAGATCGCAGCGTCTGGTGGATGCGGCAGATGCGGCCCTTTACGAGGCCAAGGGTAGCGGCCGCCACCGGATCATGCTGGCACACTGAACGGCTGCAGCCCCGTCTGTTCCCGACATGCGGAACCCCTTCCCGGACGGCCCTGTTTCTGCGCGCCAGACGGGTGGCAGGCTCGAAGTGAAAAGCCGGATTTCCCCGGTTCTCTTATAAAAAATTGTGGTGATGGTTTCAGGGGGTCAGGCTTTTGTTTTTGTGGCCACTTCATCGGCAATACGAAGGATGTGCGCCGAGAAGAATTCGTCCTCGCCGGTCAGCAGGCGTGGCAACAGGGTACGGAAGTCTTCGCGCTCACACCAGTCGCGCATGTAGTCTTCCCATGACTGCCAGAGGCGGCGCTGCTGTTTGCCCATGTCATCCTCGTACACAAGAATGTAGGCGCGCTCGAACAGTGCAATCAGCATTTCAAA
>JBASJP010000313.1:0-2597 GCA_049655345.1 Moraxellaceae bacterium | reverse complement strand
GCCATGTTCACGCCACTGTTCGTGATTGCCCGTACTGCTGGCTGGTCCGCTCATGTGATCGAGCAGCGCATCGACGGCAAGATCATTCGTCCGAGCGCCAACTACACCGGTCCTGAAGACCAGAAGTTTGTGCCGCTGAAAGACCGTAAGTAACAGGATCGCAAGCCATCATGAATACCCAATTTCGCAAGAACCTGCCCGGTACCAAGCTCGACTATTTCGATGCCCGTGCCGCGGTGGAAGCCATCAAGCCAGGCTCATGGGCCGGTCTGCCATACACGGCACGTGTGCATGCCGAAAATATCGTGCGCAAGGCTGATCCAGCCATTATCAACGAATGCCTGACCCAGCTGATTGAGCGCAAGCGCGAACGAGATTTCCCTTGGTTCCCGGCCCGTGTCGTGTGCCATGACATTCTTGGTCAGACCGCCCTTGTTGACCTGGCTGGTCTGCGTGATGCTATCGCCGATCAGGGTGGTGACCCGGCCAAGGTCAATCCGGTAGTGCCGGTACAGCTGATTGTTGATCACTCGCTCGCTGTGGAGTGCGGTGGTTACATCGAAGATGCTTTCCAGAAAAATAGGGACATCGAAGATCGCCGCAATGAAGACCGTTTCCACTTCATCAACTGGACCAAGACGGCCTTTGATAATGTGGACGTGATTCCGGCCGGCAATGGCATCATGCACCAGATCAATCTGGAGAAGATGTCGCCGGTCATTCACAATCAGAATGGTCTGGCTTTTCCGGACACGTGCGTCGGTACTGATTCACACACACCACACGTTGATGCTCTTGGTGTCATCGCTGTCGGTGTCGGTGGTCTCGAAGCCGAGAATGTCATGCTCGGCCGCGCCTCCTGGATGCGTCCCCCGGACATGGTCGGCGTCGAACTCACCGGCAAGCGCCAGCCCGGCATCACTGCCACCGACATCGTGCTGGCCCTGACCGAGTTCCTGCGCCAGTCCAAGGTCGTTGGCGCCTATCTCGAGTTCTACGGCGAGGGCGTACCCGGTCTGACCATTGGTGACCGTGCCACAATCTCCAATATGGCCCCGGAATATGGCGCTACCGCCGCCATGTTCTCCATCGACGAGCAGACGCTGACCTATCTGCGTCTGACCGGCCGTACCGATGAGCAGATCGCGCTGGTCGAGACCTATGCCAAGGAAGCCGGACTCTGGTCCGATACCCTGAAGGACGCCGAATACGAGCGGGTGCTGCGTTTCGACCTATCCTCCGTCGTTCGCAACATGGCCGGCCCGTCGAACCCGCACAAGCGTCTGCCGACGTCGGATCTGGCAGAGCGCGGCATCTCCGGCAACCTCGCCGCAGCACGCGCTCAGGAAGCCGAAGGCTTGATGCCGGATGGCGCTGTCATCATCGCCGCCATCACCAGCTGCACCAACACCTCCAACCCGCGCAACGTGATTGCCGCCGGCCTGATTGCGCGCAATGCCCGCCGTCTCGGTCTGCTGCGCAAGCCCTGGGTGAAGTCGTCGCTGGCACCGGGTTCCAAGGTGGTCGAGCTGTATCTGAAGGAAGCCGGCCTGCTGGAAGATCTCGAAGCACTGGGCTTTGGCATCGTGGCGTTTGCCTGCACGACCTGTAACGGCATGTCGGGTGCACTGGATCCAAAGATCCAGCAGGAAATCATCGACCGTGACCTCTATGCCACGGCTGTGCTGTCCGGTAACCGTAACTTCGATGGTCGCATCCATCCCTATGCCAAGCAGGCCTTCCTGGCCTCGCCGCCGCTGGTGGTGGCTTATGCCATTGCCGGCACCATCCGCTTCGATATCGAAAAGGATGTGCTGGCTGTGGTCGATGGCAAGGAAATCTTGCTCAAGGACATCTGGCCCTCGGATGAAGAAATCGACGCCATCGTGGCCAAGTCGGTGAAGCCGTCGCAGTTCAACCAGATCTACATCCCGATGTTCGAAAAGCACGACGCCGAAAAGGCCGTGTCGCCGCTCTATGACTGGCGCCCGCAGAGTACCTATATCCGTCGTCCGCCGTACTGGGAAGGCGCGCTGGCCGGTGAGCGCACGCTCAAGGGCATGCGTCCGCTGGCCGTGCTGCCAGACAACATCACCACCGATCATCTCTCACCGTCGAACGCGATCGTGATGAACTCCGCGGCGGGTGAGTATCTGCACAAGATGGGTTTGCCGGAAGAGGACTTCAATTCCTACGCCACCCATCGCGGCGATCACCTGACGACGCAGCGCGCAACGTTTGCCAACAAAGAGCTGGTCAACGAAATGGCTGTGGTCGATGGTCAGGTCAAGAAGGGTTCACTGGCGCGTGTGGAGCCGGAAGGCAAAGTCATGCGCATGTGGGAAGCCATCGAGACGTACATGGACCGCAAGCAGCCACTGATCATCATTGCCGGTGCGGATTACGGTCAGGGTTCGTCCCGTGACTGGGCTGCCAAGGGCGTGCGTCTGGCCGGTGTGGAAGCCATCGTGGCCGAAGGCTTCGAGCGCATCCACCGTACCAACCTGATCGGTATGGGCGTGCTGCCACTGGAGTTCAAGGCAGGTACCACGCGCCTGAC
Source organism: Moraxellaceae bacterium (assembly GCA_049655345.1). GTDB lineage: Bacteria > Pseudomonadota > Gammaproteobacteria > Pseudomonadales > Moraxellaceae > UBA2031. The sequence continues at coordinate 37 of JBASJP010000313.1, read as the reverse complement.
GCTGGCAATTGACGGTACTGAGACCTATGACGTGGTC
>JBASJP010000312.1:0-15435 GCA_049655345.1 Moraxellaceae bacterium | reverse complement strand
TCATAGGCATGCAGCAGGATCAGTCGGGCATCAGGTGCCACCGCCCGGGCCAGGTGCAGGGCCGGCAACGACCAGTCGGAAAAGTCGATCGGCACCAGCACCTTTCGATACGGCTGCGCAGCCGGTTGACGCACCACCAGCAATGGACGCGTCGTTTTCTGCAGCAGGCGCTCGACGGTCGCCCCCAGCAGGAAGCGACGCGCCAGGGACTCCCCGGCCGCGCCCAGCACCACGAGTCCGGCATCCAGACGATCGGCCTCAGCCAGCAAGGTCGCAATGATTTCACCGGTCAACAACTGCAGGTCGGCCTTCACGCCGTGATGCGACGGCACCGTCGCCATTTGTGCGCGAATGGCCGTCTCGGCGGACTCTCGCAGGCGCTGCTCCACCGGGGCACTATCGGCCCCGAGCAAGGCTCGCAACTGTTCCAGCACGCTGCCGTTCAACACGTGCACCAGCGTCAGCCCGGCTCCCAAGATGGCGGCCAGCCCGAACGCCCTGGCCACCGCATGCCCTGCCAGCTCCGACAAATCCGTGGCCGCCATCAGGCGGGTAAGGCCCCCTTCGGTTGACGCGCTCATTCCCACCTCCTCCCTTACAGATTGTGACTGGCAAAAACCCGCAAATACGCGAACAATTCCCGGCTATTCATGGTGTTAGCTGCATAGGCTGCGCCCGTACCTGTCCGATACTACCCGACCCCACCGGAGCCCGCCTGATGATTGACCAGCCACTGACCCAGATGCTTTTCCTGCTGGGCGCGGCCGTGGCCGTCATGATGACCTTCCTCTTCCTGCGCATTCCCACCAGTCTGGGCTACCTGCTGGTGGGCGTCATCATGGGGCCGTACACCATCGGGCCGGTGCTCGACAGCCAGAAGATCACCTTCCTGGCCGAATTCGGCATCGTGTTCCTGCTCTTCACGGTGGGACTGAGCTACTCCATTCCGCAGATCCATGCCCTGCGCCACCAGGTACTGGGACTGGGCACGGCGCAAGTGGTGCTGACCACGCTCGTGGTGGGCCTGCTGGCCTGGCTGGCCGGCCTGCCCGTGGTCGCGGCCTTTGTGGTGGGCGCCGTATTCGCCCAGTCCTCCACCACGGTGATCAGCCGCCAGTTGCTGGACCAGAAGGAAGACAACACCCGGCACGGCCGCCTGGGCACGGCGCTCTCGGTGTTCCAGGACGTCACCTCGGTGCCCTTCGTGGTGATCTTCCCGGTGCTGGGCGTGGCCGCCGCCACCGCCAGCACATCGCTGGGCAGCTCGCTGCTGATGGCGCTGGCCAAGGCCGTGCTGGCCCTGGCGCTGGTGTTTGTGAGCGGGCGCTGGTTGCTGCGGCCGTTTTTCCATGCCGTCGCCGAACGCCGCTCGCCGGAACTGTTCACGCTGACCGTGCTGCTGGTGGCCCTGACTGCCGCGTGGATGACCAGCAGTCTCGGCCTGTCCATGGCGTTTGGTGCCTTCCTGGTGGGCATGATGCTGGGCGAAACCGAATTCCGTCACCAGATGGAGGCCGTGGTGCGGCCCTTCCGCGACATCCTGCTGGGCCTGTTCTTTGTCGGCATCGGCATGCTGTTCAACCCGTCCCTCCTGCCCGACATCTGGGGCTGGGCACTGCTCGGCACGGCCGTGCTGCTGGTCAGCAAAATCCTGCTGGTGGCGGCTGCCGTGCGCTGGAGCGGCCAGGACAGCCTGATGGCCTGGCGTACGGCACTGGTACTGGCCGTGGGCGGCGAGTTCGGCTTTGCCCTGCTGGCCATCGCCATGAACGCCGGCACTATCGACAACCACACAGGCCAGATCGTGCTGATGTCGGTGCTGTTTTCCATCATCGTGGCGCCCTTCCTCATCCGCTATAACCTGCCCCTGGCCCAGCGCCTGTCGGGCCAGCGCCAGGATACAGTGGCCGAAGAAGCCTCGCTGGCCCCCGACGCGTCCGCCTCCAGCCTGGACAATCACGTCATTATTTGCGGCTACGGTCGCATCGGCCAGAGCGTGGGACGCTTCCTGGAAGAGGAAAAGATTCCCTTCATCGCGCTGGATCTCGACATCCGGCGCGTCGGGGAGGCCCGCCTCGCCGGCGAACCGGTGTTCTACGGCGACGCCACCTCGCGCGACATGCTCGAAACCGTCGGCGTCGAACGTGCGCGCCTCGTCATCATCAGCCATGACGATGTTGATGTATCGCATCGCATGCTGGTGCTGATCCGGTCCATGCGTCCCTACATGCACGTGATGGTGCGTACCCGCGACGAAAGCCAGACCGACCTGCTGCGCGAGGCCGGGGCCACCGAGGTAGTGCCCGAGACCCTGGAATCCGGCCTGATGATGGCCTCGCATGCCCTGCTGTTGCTGGACATCCCCCAGGACAAGGTCATGCGCCGCATGCAGGAAGAGCGCGCCGAGCGCTATCCGCTGCTGCATGCCTACTTCCGTGGCGCCCCCAAGGCAGAAGCCGAAAGCACGCCGGAGGTAGCGGAACGCCACCCGGTCGCCATCCCCGACGGCAGCCACGTCATCGGCCAGACCGTCGGCCACCTGTCCTTGCCCGGCGTCGAGGTGACGGCACTGGTTCGCGATGGCCACAAGCTCGCCGAGCCCGTTGCAGGCTCCGTCATCCAGGCCGATGATGTGCTGGTACTGGAAGGCAGCACGACTGCCATGACACGCGCCGAGCAGGACCTGCGCAACACCCGAACCTGACACCGACAACGGGGACATCGTGGCTGACATGAATCTGACGGCACTCGGCCAGCACCTGCTGCAGCCCTGGCATCCCGACTACCTGCAGGCCTCGGTTGCCTGTGCCGTGTTCCTGGCCCTCCTCACCCGGCGCGGCGTGGACAATGCCGGCATCGTACGCAGCTCGCTCATCCTGCTGGTACTGATGGGCGTCATCGGTTTCGGCAGTGGCCTGACCTCCTTTTTCGGCATGCCGCGCGCTGCCGAAGTGATGGATGCCATCGTCATCCTGATGGCGGGCATGCTGGTCATCCGCCTTGCCGGCCTCACGCTCTTCCGCGTTGTACTCGTCCGCACCGGCCTGCATCCGCCGCGCATCATGGAAGACATCATCATCGTCCTTGGCTATATCGCCTGGGGAATGGTGCGCTTGCGCTACGCCGGCCTCGATCTCTCGGGCCTTGTGACCACCTCCGCCGTCATCACGGCCATCATTGCCTTCTCCATGCAGGACACCCTGGGCAATATTCTCGGCGGCCTTGCCCTGCAACTCGACAACTCCATTGGTATTGGCGACTGGGTGAAAGTGGATGATGTCAGCGGGCGCGTGATCGAGGTGCACTGGCGGCACACGGCCGTGCGCACACGCAACGGCGAAGTGGTGGTGTTGCCGAACAGTCTGCTGATGAAAGGCAAGTTCACCATTGTCGGCAGCAGCGATGTCACTCAATGGCGGCGCTGGATCAATTTTCAGGTGCACAACACGATACCGCCACAACGCGTGATTGATGCGGTGGAGCAGGCACTCGGCATGGCGGAAATCCCTCACGTGAGCAAACAGCCGGTGCCAAGCTGTGTGGCGATGGATTACCGTGATGGCCTTATCCATTACGCCGTGCGTTACTGGCTGACCGATCCCTTGCTGGATGATCCCACGGACTCGCAGGTACGCGTGCACCTTTATGCCGCGCTGCAGCGCAACGGCTTCACGCTGGCACCCCCGGTTCTTGCGGTCGACCTGACCACGGAATCATCAGAACGTGACCAGCAGGAACATGCCCGCGAACTCGCCCTGCGCAAACGCACCCTGAAGAAAATCGAATTGTTCACCGGTTTTTCCGAAAGCGAACTGGACGAGATTGCCAGCACCCTGACCTTTGCCACCTTTGCCCGTGGCGATGTCATTACCCATCAGGGAGCGATTGCACACTGGCTATACATCCTCATCAGTGGCGAAGTGGATATCTGGTTCGAGACCCCCGCGCATGAACGACGACACCTGACCACCCTGCCTGCCGGTCGTGTCTTCGGTGAAATGGGGCTGATGACCGGCGAACCCCGGCGTGCAACGGTAACGGCGCGCACGGATGCCGAATGCTACCGGCTCGACAAGAAGAGCTTCGAGCACATCATGCAGTCACGCCCGGAACTGGCCGACCTGTTTGCCCACATCCTGACCGAACGCAGCAAGCAACTGGTGGCGGTGCAGAACGACAAATCCACTGAAAACCACGAACAGCAAAAGGCCCGCATCCTGGCCAGCATCCGGAATTTCTTCGGACTGAATTTGTGACCATCATGGCGACACGTCGATCATGCTGAGCGCCCTGCGGTCACTGCCGCGCACCGTCTGGCTGATCGGCCTCATCAGCCTGATCAACGACAGTGCCAGCGAAATGCTCTATCCGCTGATCCCGCTCTACCTGTCCTCGGTGCTCATGGCGGGGCCACGTGCCCTCGGCATTATCGAAGGCATTGCCGAGGCCACGGCCAGCCTGCTCAAACTGGTGTCCGGCGTAATCATGGACCGGGGCCGCCGTGCGCGCCCCATGATCATTGCCGGTTACGGCCTGGCGGGCATCGGACGTCCGCTGATCGCCTTTGTCACCAGCTGGCCCGGACTGCTCGTCATCCGCTTTGCCGATCGTGTCGGCAAGGGCCTGCGCACCTCGCCGCGTGATGCCCTCCTCGCCGCCAGTGTCAGCCCTGACCATCGCGGCCTGGCCTTTGGTGTGCACCGCGCACTCGACAATGCCGGCGCCGTCATCGGCCCCCTGCTGGCGGCCCTGCTGCTGGCGTGGGGGCTGCCACTCAAGGACATCTTTCTCTGGTCCATCGTGCCGGCACTGCTCTGCTTCGCACTGGCACTGGGTATTCGCGAAGCTCCTTCTGTCACCCCCCGTGCCACCCCTGTCGACACCACGTTCAGCTGGCAACTGAACACCCTGCCTCCCGTCTTCAAACGCTACCTGCTGGTAGTCGCCCTGTTCACACTGGGCAAATCCTCCAGCATGTTCCTGCTGCTGCGCGCCCAGGAACTGGGCGTGGCTCCCGCCCACATCCCCTTGTTATGGGGCGCGGTTTCGGCCGTGGCCATGCTGTTTTCCGCACCACTGTCCGCACTGTCCGACCGGCTGAGCCGTACTCGCCTGCTCACCGCAGGCTACGCGGCCTATGGCCTGCTGTACTGGGGACTGGGTCTGCTTGATGTGCAGGACAGTCCGCTGCTGTTTGTGCTGTTTGCCGGCTACGGCCTGTTCCTGGCCGCCACCGAAGGGGTGGAAAAGGCGCTGGTGGCCGATCTGGCCCCGGAAGAACGGCGCGGCACCGCCTTCGGCTGGTTCAACCTGACGGCAGGCCTGTTCCTGTTGCCGGCCTCAATACTGTTCGGCAGCCTGTACGAAACCTTCTCACCGCTGCTGGCCTTTGCCTTTTCGGGCAGCTGCGCCCTGCTGGCGGCCGGACTGCTGCACTTCCGGGTGCGTCCCGCTACAAGATAAGCACGACAAACCCGGCCCCAGGCCCGATAATGGAGGATTGCCTGACGGCTCTCCCCCCACGGAATACACTTTTGTCCTCATCGTTTGCTGATCTCGGCCTTTCCCCCGCCATCGTGCGCGCACTGGAAGAACAGGGCTACACCAGCCCCACCCCCATCCAGCTGCAGGCCGTTCCTGCCGTGCTCGAAGGCCGTGACCTGCTCGCTGCCGCCCAGACCGGCACCGGCAAGACCGCCGGCTTCACGCTGCCACTGCTGCAGCGCATTTCGCTGATTGATTTTGCGCGCTCCAATGCCCGCGCCAAAATCCGCGTGCTTATCCTGACCCCCACGCGTGAACTGGCCGCGCAGGTGGAAGAAAGCGTGCGCGTGTATGGCAAATACCTCGACGTCAAATCGATGGTGATGTTCGGTGGCGTCAACATCAATCCGCAGAAAGAAAAACTGAACCGGCGCGTGGACATTCTGGTGGCCACCCCCGGTCGCCTGCTCGATCACATCGGCCAGAAAACCATCGACCTGTCCGGCATCGACACCCTGGTCCTGGACGAAGCCGACCGCATGCTCGACATGGGTTTTATCCGCGACATCCGCCGCATCCTGCCGTTGCTGCCGTCGGATCGCCAGAACCTGCTGTTCTCTGCCACGTTCTCCGACGAGATCAAGACACTCGCCGCCGGCATCCTGAATGATCCGGTGCACATCGAAGTCGCGCGCCGCAATGCGCCGGCCGAACTGGTCACGCAAGTCGTGCACCCGGTGGACCGCGAGAAAAAACGCCAGTTGCTGGAAAAACTGATTCGTGATGGCAAGTGGGAACAGGTGCTGGTGTTTGCCCGCACCAAGCACGGCGCCAACCGTCTCGCCGAACAACTCGACAAGAGTGGCATCAGCGCCCTGCCGATTCATGGCAACAAGAGCCAGTCTGCCCGCGAACGTGCCCTCAGCGAATTCAAGGCCGGCAGGTTGCGTGTGCTGGTCGCCACCGACATTGCCGCGCGCGGCATTGATATCGATGCACTGCCACACGTAGTGAATTACGAACTGCCGAACACGCCGGAAGATTATGTGCACCGCATCGGCCGCACCGGACGCGCCGGCTCGGAAGGCGAAGCGGTATCACTGGTGTGTGTCGACGAACTCAAGCTGCTCGCCGACATCGAAAAGCTGATGAAGCGCAAACTGGAATCAGTGGTCATTCCCGGTTTTGAACCGGACCCGAATGCCAAAGCCGAACCTATTCGCAAGGCACGCGAGCCTCGTCCGCCACGGGCAGGAGCACCAAGAAAGCCCGGCACCCCCAACGGCAACAAGCCCAAAGCAGGCGGCAATACGGCCGGCAGAAGCAAACCGGCCAGCGGCAACAGCAACAAGCCTGCCGCGCCAAAGCCGGCTGCCGGCCGGCCCGACAACGGTCACCAGCGTCCGCGGCGCCCGGCCAGCCCGCACTGACAGGCTGCTCGTGTACTGATTGCTACGGCAAAAGGCCATCCTGAAGGGATGGCCTTTTGCATGGTGCCCCTACCACTATTTGACTGGCATCGCATCACCGTCACCGCATGACCGGCACTTCATGACTGACACGACGCACTTGTGCAATGGCCGCCATCACCAGACACTTGATCCTGTGTTCGCCTACCCCCATGAAGGCACCATGCGTACCCGCCTCCACACCACAGGAACCCGCCATGCGTGTGACCAGCGCCCTTAACAGCGGCTGCTTCTGCATCAGCCTTGACGATCAGGCTCTGCGTCACGCCCTTGAGTCCGAACTGGGACAGCCGGGGCTGTTTGCACTGGTACAGGAGCGCTGCCCCTACCTGTTTGCCGCGCGTCCCGTTTTCATCAGTGCCGAACATCGCGAACGCATGGCCTCAGTGGTGCGTGCCGTGGAATCCGTAGTGGCCCTGCCGGCCTGGCGCGAACTCGCACTGGCGCAAGCGCCAGCGATCGCAAGACAACACCCGGGGCAATCATGCGGTGTCTTTTTCGGTTTCGATTTTCACATCCACCACGATCAGCTGGGCCTGATTGAAATCAACACCAATGCCGGCGGCGCCATGCTCAATGCCGTTCTGGCCCGCGCCCAGCGCGCCTGTTGTCCGGAAGTGGACGGCATGCTGCCCACCGCCGACAGCGTGCACCAGCTTGAAGAGAAAATCGTGGCGATGTTCCAGCACGAGTGGCAGCTCGACGGACACCAGCGCCCGTTGCGCCACATTGCCATTGTCGATGCAGCGCCCACGCAACAATACCTGTATCCGGAATTCCTGCTGTTCCAGCAACTGTTCCAGCGCCACGGCATTGACGCCAGCATCGTCGCGCCAGAAGAACTGACACTGCACAACGACGAGCTGCGTCATGGTGATACGGTGATCGACCTGGTCTACAACCGCCTCACCGACTTTGCCCTGGCCGAGCCCGGCAACGCCGTACTGCGCGAAGCCTACCTGCAAAAATCCATCACGCTCACCCCGCACCCGCAGGCCCACGCCCTGTATGCCGACAAGCGCAACCTGGCCTTGCTGACCAACCCCGCCACGTTGCAGGCCCTCGGTGTACCGGCGGCCACACAAACCATCCTGCTGGACAACATTCCGCACACCGAAGTGGTCAATGCGGCCGATGCCGAGCGTTTGTGGCAGCAACGCCGCCAGCTGTTTTTCAAGCCCAATGCCGGCTTTGGCAGCCGTGCCGCCTACCGTGGCGACAAGCTGACCAAACGGGTCTGGGAGGAAATCCTGCAAGGCGACTATGTGGCACAGGCCCTGGTGACGCCCGGTGAGCGCACCATTTCTGCCGACCCTGATGGCCAGACGCTCAAGTTCGACCTGCGCACCTATACTTACGACGGCGACGTGCAATGGGTTGCCGCGCGCCTGTATCAGGGCCAGACCACCAACTTCCGCACCCCGGGCGGCGGCTTTGCCCCCGTCTACAGCACCCCTCGCCCCACCACCTGAGCACACGATCTGGACGCAACAACACCCGGCGGATATGATGCCTGCGTCATTGGGGAGTAGCCGCCTTTCATGCCCGTGCAACACCGGCAGAAGGGGCTTGCGTCAACACACTTGGCCCACCGGCCATGGCGCAAGCAGTTCCTGGAACCTGGCAAGACCTTTGATCAGATTGCCTTCGGTGTGGCCGGAAAGGCGGTATGGTCATTGGTATCAATTCCGGCCAGGAGTTCACTTTGGAAGCGTTCCTCATCTCGACGGGCATCGTTGCCCTGGCCGAAATCGGCGACAAGACCCAGCTGCTGGCCTTTGTCCTGGCCGCGAAATTCCGCAAGCCTGTCCCCATCATCCTCGGCATCCTGGTTGCCACCATCGCCAATCATGCCGGTGCCGGTGCGCTGGGCGCGTGGATCACCTCGCTGGTCTCGCCCGACATCATGCGCTGGGTGCTGGGCATCTCCTTCATCGCCATGGCCGCCTGGATCATGGTGCCGGACAAACTGGATGATGACGACACCGAACTCGCCCACTTCGGCGTTTTCACCACCACCGTGCTGGCCTTCTTCATGGCCGAAATGGGCGACAAGACACAGATTGCCACCGTCGCACTGGCCGCGCAGTACCATGCCTTCATTGCCGTGGTCGCCGGCACCACACTGGGCATGATGATTGCGAACGTGCCCGCTGTGCTCCTGGGCGACCGCATTGCCCACAAGCTGCCCCTGAATCTGATTCACGGCATTGTGGCCGTCGTGTTTGCCCTGCTCGGGGTAGCCACCCTGCTCGGCGTCGACCGCCTGCTGGGCTTCTGACGGCGCCGGACAAGCACCTGACCACAAACTCCTGTCCGACAAAAAGAAGGAAATCGACTGAGCCATGTCATTGGGTCGCCGTAACCTTTCTGTCACAATCGCGCCGATTTTCAACCGAGACAGCCTATCGTGGAACTGAAACACATCAACGAACTCGAAAAGGCCACCAAGAAAGGTCAGGCCGAGCTGCTGCGTCTGGGCTTTGCCCTGCTGTTCATCATTGCCGTCATGCTGTACGCCACCCAGCAGGGGGTATCGGGCCTCAACGGTGTCATGCTGGCCATTGCCGCCGTGATCGGCGCCTACATGGCCATGAACATTGGCGCCAATGACGTGGCCAACAACGTGGGGCCAGCCGTTGGCTCCAAGGCGCTGACCCTCACCGGAGCGCTGTTCATTGCCGCCATCTTCGAGGCCGCCGGCGCCATCATTGCCGGCGGCGAAGTGGTTGGCACCATTCGCAACGGCATCATTGACCCCGCCCAGATTCCCAACGCCGACACCTTTGTCTGGCTGATGATGGCCGCCCTGCTGGCGGCCGCCCTGTGGCTGAACGTGGCCACCTATGTGGGCGCACCGGTCTCGACCACACACGCCATTGTCGGCGCGGTACTGGGTTCAGGCGTGGCCGCCAGCGGCTTCGACATTGTCGACTGGGGCACCATGGGCCAGATTGCCGCCAGCTGGATCATCTCGCCGGTACTGGGCGGCATCTTTGCCGCTGCCTTCCTGTACATGGTCAAACGCACCATCACCTACCAGCCCGACATGGTGGCCGCTGCCAGGCGTGCCGTGCCCTGGCTGATCGCCTTCATGGGCTGGACCTTTGGCACCTACATCATCCTCAAGGGCCTTAACCGGGTCTGGAAGGTAGGCTTCCTGAATGCCTCGCTGATCGGCCTTGGCATCGCCATCGTCGCCTATCTGGTTGCCAAGTGGCGCCTTGACCGCCAGACCAGCCTCGTCAGCAGCAAGGAAAGCGTGAACAAGCTGTTCACCATTCCCCTGATTTTTGCGGCCGCCCTGCTCAGCTTTGCCCACGGCTCCAATGATGTGGCCAATGCCGTCGGGCCACTGGCCGCCATTGTCGATGTCTACACTTCCGCCACGCACATGATTACCAAGGAAGCCCCCATCCCCATGTGGGTGATGATGGTTGGCGCACTCGGCATCTCTATCGGTCTGGCCCTGTTCGGCCCCAAGGTCATTCGTACCGTGGGCTCGGAAATCACTGAACTGGACCAGATGCGCGCCTACTGCATCGCCATGGCCGCCACCATCACCGTCATCGTGGCCAGCCAGATGGGCCTGCCGGTCAGCTCCACCCACATCGCCGTGGGTGGCGTGTTCGGGGTGGGCTTCCTGCGTGAATACCTGAAGAAGAACTATTCGCGCATGCTCGCCGATATCAAGATGCATCACCCCGAAGGAGATCAGGCCGCTATCGACCTGTTCATGGGCAAATTCACCCAGGGCTCCATCGAAGACAAAGGCAAAATGCTCAAAGAGCTCAAGACCCAGGCGCGCCTGCAGATGGATCCGGCGCACTTCTCCAAGGCCGAACGCAAGAACATGAAGCGTGTGTACAAGCACGAACTGGTCAAGCGCTCGCAGCTGTTACGCATTGGTGCCGCCTGGGTCATCACGGTTCCGGCATCAGCACTCATGTCTGCCATGCTGTTCTTCATGATCAAGGGCATCATGGCGCCCTGACTTTTCGGGTGCATAAAAAAACGGGCCGAAAGGCCCGTTTTTTTATGCACATCAATCTCACGGCTAAATCAGCCCTGCCTGGGTGATCCCTTGCGCCCTGCGTCACCGTCGCTCTGCTTGAGGATTTCGCGGAACTTGTCGCCGATATAGACATTGGCGTGGCGGCGCAGGCCCTTGGCCATCTCCGCATTCACCACCATTTCCGCCAGCGGGCGCAGACGCTCGATGACCTGGCCGATGTGGGTGATCTGCTCGGGGCTCGGCAGGTTCTTGTCGGTCAGCGGCTCGATCAGGTGATTGGCAATGAGTTGCACAAAACTGCGGGTCAGGCGGTCGGTATCCTCACGCAGCACTTCAATTTCACGCAGCAGTGCACCCAGCGGCACGCCCGCCTTGTAAAGCTCGATACCGGCCTGAAGAATGCGGGGACTGGATACCTTGATGCGGTCACCTTCCACTTCAAACAAACCGACCTGAAGGGCGCGTGCCAGCGTTTCCTCATTGATGCCATCCCCGAAGATCTCGGCAATTTCATCCGGGGTGATATAGATCGGCGTCTCGATGCTCCAGGTCCCGGCAATCGCCGAATCCAGTCCGAGCACATGATCAAGATCCTGGCCCTGCTCCCACGCGTCCACCAGTTCCTTGATGTTGGCGATGGTAAAACCGCGATCCAGCAACTGGTTGATGATGCGCAGGCGACCAAGGTGCACGTCGGAATAGATACCGGCACGGCCACGCCGGACCGGCGGCGCAATCAGCCCGCGATCCTGATAGGCGCGCACATTGCGAACAGTAGTACCGGCCACACGGGCAAGCTCGTCAATGGTGTATTCCTGCTCGCCGGCAACCCCGTTGCCACCCATGTCGGGTAGCAGGTCGCGTCCTTGCTTGAGCAGCTGCCTGAGCAGCGTCTGGGGTGTTTTCATCATGATGGCGAATCATACTGATCCCCCACCCCAGCAACAACCGCCAATGTCACATTGACGAAGGAATCAGCTGACCGGTTCAGCTGTCATGCCCCGGATTGCGCCGCTGCAAACGCCGCAGCAGGCCCGGCCACACCAGTGCACCGCCCAGTCCTTTTGTCACGGCTGCCGCCTGTGCCTGGATACCATCCACAATCTGCTGCGGCACCGGCACCAGCTCGCCACCACCCGCCTGTGCACGCACCTGCACCATGCAGCTGGCCTCAAACAGGTACATCGACAGGAAAGCATCCGCCACCGTTGCGCCCACCGTCAGCAATCCGTGATTGCGCAACATCAGGAAGTTGTTGTTGCCAAGATCACGCACCAGCCGCGGCTTCTCCGCCTCGTTCAGCGCCACACCCTCATAGTCGTGATACCCGAGGGAAGAGAGCACGAACAGGGACTGCTGCGACAGCGGCAACAAACCGTTCTTCTGGGCCGACACCGCAACGCCATTGATGGAATGCGTATGCATCACGCACAGGGCATCCTCACGTGCCGCATGCACCGCACTGTGAATGGTGAAGCCGGCCGGATTGACCATGTAGGGCGAATCCCCCACCTTGTTGCCCTGCAGGTCGATCTTGACCAGCGACGAGGCCGTGATCTCCTCGAACAGGAAACCGTAGGGATTGATCAGGAAATGGTGGTCAGGCCCGGGCAAGCGCACGGAAATATGGGTGAACACGAGATCATCCCAGCCAAACAGCGCCACCAGCCGGTACGCCGCCGCCAGATTGACGCGGGCATCCCACTCTTCTGCCGACATGTCGTTGCGTGATGCTGCTGAAGTCATGGCCGATCCTGTTTGTTGTCATTACGCGGACAGCAACAGTACCACCCGGACCAACGACCGCAACTCCCCCGCAACACCCACGTAACACCCAAGTAACAATCCCGCAAATACCGGCATGCAGAAAGGGGCCCGAAGGCCCCTTTCTGTTTTACGCGACTACGCTAAAGGATCAGTCGTTGTAGGCACGCTCGCCATGGGCGCTGACATCCAGACCGATACGCTCGTCTTCTTCCGAGACGCGCAGACCGACAAGAATATCTACCAGCTTGTAGGAGATTGCAGAAACCACACCCACCCAGACAATTGTGATCACCACACCCAAGCCCTGAGTCATGACCTGGCTGGCCATATTGAAATCATCAGGACCAGCACCGCCCAGCGACGGGGCATAAAACACGCCAGTCAGGATCGCACCAACGATACCACCCAGACCATGCACACCGAAAACATCCAGCGCATCATCGGCACCCAGCAGCTTCTTGAGGCCATGCACACCCCAGACGCAGATCACACCAGCAGCCAGACCGATCACGATGCTGCCCATGGGGCCCACCAGACCGGCTGCCGGAGTAATCCCCACCAGACCGGCAACTGCGCCAGAGGCTGCACCCAGGGCAGAGGGCTTGCCCTTGATGATCGACTCCACCACCAGCCAGCCACACACTGCCGCTGCGGTAGCGAACAGCGTATTGATGAAGGCCAGAGTGGTGCCAGCGTTGGACTCCAGGTTGGAGCCTGCGTTGAAGCCGAACCAGCCCACCCACAGCAGGGAAGCGCCAATCAGGGTAAAGGTCAGGTTGTGCGGCTTGAGAGCCTCCTTGCCATACCCCAGACGCTTGCCCACAAAGTAGGCCCCGATCAAACCAGCGACACCTGCATTGATATGCACCACGGTACCACCGGCAAAGTCGAGATCACCCTTTTCAAACAGCAAGCCACCAGCTGCCCACACCATGTGTGCGATCGGCAGGTAGGCAAAGGTGAACCACAGTACCGAGAACAACAGCACGGCCTTGAACTTCATGCGCTCCGCAAATGCGCCCACGATCAGGGCGCCGGTGATGCCGGCAAACGTGGCCTGAAAAGCGATAAAGATATACTCGGGGATCTTCACGCCTTCAGAGAAGGTATCCGCCAGCGAATCCACAGTAACGCCAGACAGGAATACCTTGTCCAGAGTTCCGATGTAGGCGCCACCGCCAGCAAAGGCCAGGCTGTAGCCATAAAGAGCCCACAACACTGTCAGCAGCGAGAATACCGTCAACACCTGCATGAACACCGACAATATATTCTTCGAGCGCACAAGGCCGCCGTAGAACAATGCCAGACCCGGCACAACCATCATCAGCACAAGCAGCGTGGAAGTCATCATCCAGGCCACATCACCCTTGTCAACAGTAGGTGCTGGTGCTGCTTCGGCAGTAGCTTCGGCCGGCACCACAACAGGTGCCTCGGCAGGCGCACCCTCAATAACCGCCGCATCCAGTACTACTGCGGCTACATCAGCAGTCGCCGCAGCCTCCTCGGCAAATACCGGGCCCGCAAACACCAGCGCGCCACCCAGCATCATTGACATCAATACTTTTTTCACGGGAATTCCTCCGCGTTACACACTAAATGGGATTCAGATCGCCTCGACACCGGTTTCACCGGTACGGATACGAATGGCCTGTTCAAGCGGCGTCACGAAAATCTTGCCGTCGCCAATTTTCCCGGTCATCGCAGCCTTCGAAATGGCTTCAATCACCTGGTCCAGCAAGTCATCACTGGTGGCAATGTCGATTTTCACTTTTGGCAGAAAATCAACGACGTATTCGGCGCCACGATACAGTTCCGTATGGCCTTTCTGTCGACCGAATCCCTTCACTTCTGTCACAGTGACACCCTGCACACCAATCTCGGAGAGTGCTTCGCGCACATCATCGAGCTTGAAGGGTTTGATGATGGCGGTAACCATTTTCATCATGCGTACTCCTGTTTTTGGGTTGCCGTGCACACTTGTCGTGTGCACGGCATAAGTGACTTAGAAGCTCTTGCTGGCAGTCAGCACAAAGGTACCTTCGCCATCAGGAACGATGGTGTCGTCGAGATCAGAGCCCATGTAGGCGAGCTCAAGCGTCACACCCTGCAGGGTCTTGTTAACGCCGACCTTGTAGTCAAGGTAGCTGTCTTCACCGAGCCCCTTGGTCGGCCCGTGGTAGTGGTCATCAAGCAGATTGAGGCCAACGTGGGCTGACACACCAAACCCTGCCACTTCGGTGCCGTAATCGGCAAATGCATAAATCGATTCACCGGTTTCACCGAAAAAGTCATCGGCATAAGCCAGGCCCAGCTTGGCGCCGGAGAAGCTCACCGAACCGTAAAATTCAACGAAGTCATACTGGCCACCACCTGCCTCTGCAGCAGTGGAGTGCGGGTAGCCGTAGTAGAGAACACCAACGTCATAGCCAACATCACCGGCCTTGCCGGCAAAGCCGATCGAAGGATCAAGCTCAAGACCGCTGGCAAACGCAATGCTGGAACCCCACACCGTGGCGTACAGGCCGGACTCATGACTCACCGACAGCGAGCCCTGCAATGCAGGTGCGCCAGACGTCTGGGAAATACCGCGGTACAGATAATCAGAGGTCATCGCAACGCTGCCAGCGGTGGTGAACGCTTCATCAGCAGCATTGGCGGAAGCGGCAACGAACAGCATGCCGGCGGAGAGAACAGCAGCAG
>JBASJP010000311.1:0-2565 GCA_049655345.1 Moraxellaceae bacterium | reverse complement strand
AGTGCGTTGATGCGCTCTGGCGCAAGGTGAGCCTCCATTGCCCAGCTGGTCTGGTAAGTCTTCATGCGCAGGGAGCCGGCAGTGTTGATGGCCGATGCATCGTCCTCACTGAACCAGGCAATCAAGCCGGCACTCAATGAGCTGGCGAGCGCAAGGATGGCGATAAGGATAACGGCAAGTCCGGCACGCGCCGGCAGAGAGCTGCGCATCCATTGCCAGAGTTTCATGGTGCCAACCTCATCACTACCCCCAAATAGTTGGGTAAGGCGCCAAGCATAATCCCCAACCGGATGTTTTTACCAACGCATTGTTATTCAAGGGAAAAAATTATTAATTCACTACTCCTTTGGAGGTAGTGGCGGGGATTCTGTGACTGACCGGGGTTGGTGTCTTTTGATACAGGTCAAGGTTCAATGCCCGCATTCACCTAGTGTTCGCTCAATGGTATTTGATGAGGAGCCGGATAATGACAAGTCACAAGGTTCAACAGGGGCTGGTGCTGGGGATGAGCACCCTGGCATTCACCGTCTGTTTCATGGTCTGGATGATGTTCGCCATCCTGGGTGTGCCCATCAAGGAGTTGCTGCAACTGAACGAAACCCAGTTTGGCCTGCTGGTGGCAACGCCGGTGCTGACCGGGTCCCTGATTCGTTTGCCACTTGGCATGCTGACGGACAAGTTTGGTGGCCGCATCGTGTTCTTCGTGCTGATGCTGGTGTGTGTGCTGCCCATCTACTTCATCAGTCATGCCACCCTGTACTGGCATTTTCTGGTGCTTGGCCTGTTCGTGGGCATGGCGGGCGGCTCGTTCTCGGTCGGCATTGCCTATGTTGCGAAGTGGTTCGACAAGAAGAACCAGGGTTTCGCCATGGGCATCTTCGGTGCCGGTAATGCCGGTGCAGCCGTCACCAAGTTTGTGGCTCCCGCCATCATTGCAGCCTCAAGCTGGCAGATGGTGCCCAAGGTTTATTCGGCCATCATGTTCATTACTGCGGTGCTGTTCTGGTTTTTCACCAGCGAGGAAAAAGGTCATCGCGTATCGACATCCGTGACGATGGCGCAGCAACTGCAGGCACTCAAGGATCCGGCCGTGTGGCGTTACTGCCAGTACTATTCGATCGTGTTTGGTGGCTATGTCGCGCTGTCGCTGTGGATGACCAAGTACTACGTGAACGAATACGGTTTCAATCTGCAAACTGCCGCATTCCTGGCGGCTGCGTTCTCCTTGCCGGGTGGTGTGCTGCGCGCCATCGGCGGCTGGATGTCGGACAAGTGGGGTGCACAGTCGGTGACATGGTGGGTGATGTGGGTCAGCTGGATCTGCCTGTTCATCCTGTCCTATCCGCAAACCGATTTCACTATTGCGACCGTCACAGGGCCACAGACCTTCCACATCGGCCTCAATGCCTACGTCTTTACTGCACTGCTGTTCATCATGGGTGTGGCCTTCGCCTTCGGCAAGGCATCGGTCTTCAAGTACATCTCTGACGAGTATCCGGACAACATGGGTGTGGTATCCGGCATTGTCGGGTTGGCCGGAGGTCTTGGAGGCTTTGTGCTGCCCATCATGTTTGGCGCCCTCGTGGATATCACCGGCGTACGCTCATCGGCATTCATGCTCATGTATGGCGTGGTGTGGGTGTCCCTCATCTGGATGTACCTGAGTGAGGTCAGAAAAATTCCGATGATGGGCAAGGGATCGGCGAGTCCCCTGTCTTCATCCAGCAACTGATTTTTTACGGAGAAATAACATGTCAGCACAATCAGGCAAGGACGGATCTCCTGCAAAGCAGGGGCCGGTGCTTCACGACTGGCGCCCGGAAGACAGCGCATTCTGGGAGTCAACCGGCAAGAAAATTGCTGCACGCAATTTGTGGATATCAATTCCGAATCTGCTTCTGGCATTCTCGGTGTGGATGGTCTGGTCGATGGTGACGGTGAAGCTGAATGACATCGGCTTCAATTTCACCAAGGATCAGCTGTTCATGCTGACCGCCCTGCCACCACTTGCTGGCGCCACCCTGCGTATTTTCTACTCGTTCATGATCCCCATTGTCGGTGGCCGGCGCTGGACGGCCATCACCACGGCGTCACTGATCATTCCGGCGGTGTGGATGGGATTTGCCGTGCAGAATCCTGAAACGTCATACGGCACTTTTGTGCTGATTGCGTTGCTCTGCGGTTTCGGTGGCGGCAACTTCAGTTCGTCAATGTCGAATATCTCGTTCTTCTATCCCAAGGCGCAGCAGGGTACGGCACTGGGCCTGAATGCCGGGCTCGGTAATCTGGGTGTCTCGGTCATGCAGTTCCTGGTGCCGCTGGTCATCACCATGGGTGTTTTCGGTGCCATGGGTGGCGAGCCGCAGACATTGATGAAAGATGGTGTCGAGCAAAAGGTCTGGATGCAGAACGCCGGCTTTGTCTGGGTGCCGTTTCTGGTTGTGTGCCTGCTGGCGGCATGGTTTGGCATGAATGATCTCGCCACGGCGCGCAGCTCGTTCAAGGACCAGTCCGTGATTTTTGGCCAGAAACATACCTGGCTGATGTGCTGGCTTTACATTGGCA
>JBASJP010000310.1:0-14275 GCA_049655345.1 Moraxellaceae bacterium | reverse complement strand
AATGCAGGTGATTGCTGCCCGCAAGCAGGCTCGCCTGCAAGCCGCCACGGCAACCCTGCAGGCTGATCCGTTTGTGCAGACACTCATGAATGACTTCCAGGCAGAAATCCTGCCGGATTCGATTAACCCTATTGATTAAAGAGAGACTATCGCCATGAACATGCAGCAACTGATGCAACAGGCCCAGCGCATGCAGGAACAGATGCAGAAGCAGATGGCAAAAGCGCAGGAAGAGCTGGCCAATTCCGAAATCCAGGGCGAGTCCGGTGCCGGCCTTGTGAAAGTCACGATGACGGGACGTCATGACGTGAGGCGTGTCGAAATTGACGACAGCTTGCTGAAAGAAGACAAGGAAATGCTGGAAGACTTGATTGCAGCAGCGGTCAACGATGCCGTGCGCAAGGTCGAGGCCTTCAGCCAGAGCAAGATGGGTGCCGTGACTCAGGGACTCAATCTGCCAGCAGGCATGAAGCTGCCTTTCTGACAGGGTTGCCTACAGAGAATAAAAATAATGCGGAAAATTATTCTGACGTTCGCCTTCATGTGCCTGGCAGCGCCGGCGCTGGCCAGCCCCTTCAGGGAAGTTGGTCGTGATGGCCGCTACGTGGAGTATCAGGGGGAGTTGACCCTGAGCGGCCGCTTCGAGCGTTTGCAGGACTCCATCACGCTGGACTGGCGTGGTGACCGTGTCTGCTTTTTTCCGGATGCCACAGGGCTGAAGCAGTTGCCCCGGGCTTTTGCCACCAACAAGCCCGCCATGTTCTGTTTTGCCAATACACGTTCCAGCATTACAGCCCTTGGTCTGCCACCACAGCCCCCTGCGGGTGCCTGCGGCATGACGGGTACGGCAACGGTAGGCATTTCGCGGTATGTCGTCGAAAGCGGCATGGGTGAAACCTATGATCTGGCGACACTGGTCAAGGCAGAAAATGTCTCGCCCCTGAAGTCGGTGGCGTGCCCCTGATGTTCCTGAGTCCTCTTGTTACCGAGCTGGTAGAAGCCTTGCGTGTGTTGCCGGGCGTTGGTCCGAAGTCGGCCCAGCGCATGGCGTTGCACTTGCTTGAGCGGCAGCGTGCAGGAGGTCTCAAGCTGGCCGAAGTGCTGACACGTGCCATGGAGCAGGTGCGCGAGTGTCGCGAGTGCCAGAGCCTGACCGAACAGGACGTTTGTCATCTTTGCACCAGTACCTCGCGTGACCGTTCCATCCTCTGCGTGGTCGAAACCCCGGTGGATGTACTGGCGGTGGAAAGCGCGGGCTCCTTCCGTGGCTTGTACTTTGTCCTCAAGGGCCATCTCTCGCCGCTGGACGGCATTGGTCCCAGGGAGCTGGGTATTCCAAAACTGCTGGAGCGCGTGCGACAGGGTGAAGTACGCGAACTGATTCTTGCCACCAATCCCACGGTGGAAGGTGAGGCCACCGCCCACTACATCCGTGAAGCCCTGCGTGACACCGGCATTGTGGTCAGCCGTATTGCGCATGGCGTGCCCATGGGCGGTGAACTGGAGTTTGTGGACGGCAATACGCTGGCCCATGCCCTGGCCGGGCGCAAAGCCCTGGGTTGAGTCAATACCCCCCCATCGGTCAGTCCGGACAAAACAGGCGGCTTTACGGGCCATTCCCTCCGGTTGTGCTCTGCGGTCTTTGACAAGTCCTCCCTGAACGGATAAGAACTGTCCGGTCATCAAGAATCCCTCGGTGAGGGATTTTTTTTGGCCTTTTGGTGATGCCTGTGCTGCCGGACGTGCGGCCTGGGTCACTGCAGTCGCCGGCCGTGCCGGCACCGGTTCGTGCGCGTTCCTGCACATGGGTGGACGGGTGTCGCAGGCAGGTGTTATCCGGCGTGCTGTCTCGGCTTGGTTGCCGTGAGACCGGCAGCATGTCGCTATCTCCGAGGGTATGTCATGAGCTATAGCGAGTATTTCAACGAAACCCACAGCCAGGTACGCGACAGCGTGCGCAAGATGGTGCAGGAACACATCCTGCCGCATATCGACGAGTGGGAAGAGGCGGGTACCTTCCCGCGCGAGCTGTATAACGAGGCGGGCCGTACCGGCTTTTTTGGTATCGGTTATCCCGAGGCGCTGGGAGGCATTGCCGAAGGCGATGTCTTCATGAAGATTGCTGCCACCGAGGAGTTGATGCGTTGCGGCTCCGGTGGTCTTGTCGCCAGCCTCGGTTCGCTGGATATCGGCCTGCCACCCATTGTGAAGTGGGGCAGCGATGAGCTTAAGGAGCGCATCGTTCCTTCCGTACTCAGCGGTGAAAAGATTGCGGCGCTGGCGATTACCGAGCCCAATGGCGGCTCGGATGTAGCCAACCTGAAAACGCGTGCCGTCAGTGATGGTGATTTCTATCGCGTGACCGGCTCCAAGACGTTCATTACCTCGGGCATTCGGGCGGACTACTACACCGTGGCCGTGCGCACCGGCGGTGACGGCTATGGCGGCATCAGCCTGCTGCTGATGGAAAAGGGCATGCCCGGCTTCACCACCGGCAAGCCCCTGAAGAAACACGGCTGGTGGGCCAGTGATACCGCCGAGCTGTTCTTTGATGACGTGAAGGTGCCGAAGAGCAATCTCATCGGCAGCGAGAACGCCGGTTTCTTTGTCATCATGACCAACTTCCAGATGGAGCGTCTGAACCTGGCGGTGATGGCCAACATGACCTCGCAGATGGCACTGGAAGAAGCCCTGCGTTATGCCCATGAGCGCAGTGCCTTCGGCAAACCACTGGCCAAGATGCAGGTGATCCGGCACAAGCTGGCCGACATGGCCACCCAGGTCGAGGCCAGCCGTGAGTTCACCTACCGCGTGGCGGCCCGTATCCAGGCCGGCATCCCGTCGGTGAAGGAAGTGTCCATGGCCAAGAACTTTGCCACCAAGGTCAGTGACTTCACCACGCACGAGGCCGTACAGATCTTTGGCGGCATGGGCTTCATGCGTGAAACCCTGGTCGAACGCCTGTCCCGCGACAACCGCATCCTGTCCATCGGTGGCGGCACCTACGAAATCATGAATGAAGTGATTGCCAAGCAACTGGGACTGTAGCAAGGTCACGTCTGCCTGCCCGCGGGGTGGGCAGACGCTTTCCGGATCATACAGAGACCATCTTGCAGCCCGTTCATATCACTGACAACGCCGCTCTCGCAGAAGTGGCGCACGCGCTCGCCAAGCGCGACAGCATCGCCCTCGACACCGAATTCATGCGGGTGGATACCTTCTACCCCATCCTTGGCCTCATCCAGATCGGCGATGGCCAGCACGAGTACCTGATTGATCCTCTCAAGGTGACGGACCTGTCGCCTCTGACGCCCATCCTGACCAGTGAATTCCCGCGCAAGGTGCTGCATGCCTGTTCGGAAGACATTGAGGTGCTAAGCCGCATGGCCGGCGCCCGGCCGCAGGGCATCCTGGATACCCAGATTGCCACCGCGTTTCTCGGGCAGGGCCTGCAGGTGGGTTACCAGAAAGCGCTGCAGGAAAACCTTGGCGTGGACATTCCCAAGGACGAATCCCGTTCGGACTGGCTGGCCCGTCCCCTCAGCCCCGGGCAGATTGCCTATGCAGCACTGGACGTGAAGTACCTGCCGCCACTCTATACCCATGTCCATGACGGCCTGCGCTCACGCGGCATGCTGCCGTATTTCGAGAGCGATTGCCGCCTCATGCTGGATGAACTGGATTACATCCCCGATCCGGCCCTGATGTACCGCGATGTCAGCAATGCCTGGCGCTTGCGTCCGCAGGAGCTGGCCGTACTGCAGGAGATTCTGGTCTGGCGCGAGCAGCAGGCGCGGTCACGTGATCTGCCGCGTGGCTTCCTGATCAAGAACAGCAGCCTGTTTGAGCTGGCCCGCAAGCAGCCGTCCAGCCTCCAGGCACTGTCGGGGATTGAAGATGTGACACCGAAAATCCTGCGCAAGGAAGGCGAATCCATTCTGGCCGTGATACATGCGGCCCGTGCGCGCACGCCGGATACCTGGCCGAAACCGCTGCCGACACCGTTGCCGCGCGAAGCCCGCGACCTGTTTGAAGACCTGCGCAAGGCGGCCACGGTTGTGGCCGGCAGTACCGGCGTGCCCATCGAGGTGCTGCTGCGCAAGAAGCATATCGAGGCGCTGGTGCTGGGGCGTGTCGACATGGGGCAACAGGCTCCGCTCCCCCGGGCATTTCATGGCTGGCGTGGCGAGCAATTGTTGCCGGTGCTGGAACCGGTACTCGCGAAAGCGGAACATACGCTCATGGCCTGGGGCGCAGAGCGGCGTCGTGCCGTTGAGTCACCGTCTGGCTGAGTGTTTTTGCGCTATCGCCCCAATCCTTTCCGAGAGTGTGTGCATGTCCCTCCTGCTACTGGCTGTCTACAAGAGCAGCAAGAAAGATGAAATGTTTCTGTACGTGCCAAAGCCGGACGGGCTGAAAAAGGTGCCCGAGGCCCTTATGCAGATTTTCGGTACGCCTGTGCATGTGATGGACATGCCGCTGAAGTCGGGGCGTGATCTTGCCAGGGTGAGTGGCGACAAGTTGCGTGCAGAAATTGCCGAAAAAGGTTTTTACCTGCAGATGCCGCCGCAGAAAGAGGATTACCTGCTGGATCTGTATAATCCCGATGACAGCAAATACCGGGATATTCCCGGTTGAGCGTGACGCCGGGCAAGTACGGGAAATTAAATGGGTACGGCAATGAAACGTGAACGCTTCTGGGAGCGGTATCCGCTGGCAGAACTGAATGCGGAAGAGTGGGAAGCCGTGTGTGATGGCTGTGGCCGTTGCTGCCTGCACAAGCTGGAATACGAAGACACCAGCGAGCTGGATTTCACGCGCATTGCCTGCAAGCTGCTCGACCTGTCGACGGCACAGTGCAGCGACTATGCCGGGCGTCGCAAGCATGTGCCCGATTGTGTGCAGCTGACACCGCAGAACATCAACGAGATCGACTGGTTGCCGGGGACCTGTGCGTACCGGCGACTGAACGAGGGCAGGGGCTTGCCGCGCTGGCACCCGCTGCTGACGGGCAAGGCCGATTCCGTGATCAGGGCCAATATTTCGGTGATCGGTCGGGTGCTGCCGGAAACGGCAGTGGACGAAGAGGATTATCAGGAACACGTGATCCGCTGGATACGGCGGAGCTGAGGAGAGCAAAATGGCCTACGCCCTTTCCTGGGTTGTCTATGTGCTGATGGCAGTACTGATCATGTTTGCTTTCGAGCGTTACGTGAGCACCTGGTTTTCACGGCAGCCGCGCATTTTCATTCGAGCGCTGCTGGCAATCGTGCTGTTCACCCCGGGGTTTGTGTCCGCCGGTACGGTGTACCTGGTGCCTGCCTGCGTCGGCATCCTTTTCAGTATCCTCGCCAAGTCCGGCGATGGACTGCTCAAGGCCAGCCTGCCCATGCTGCTGGTGTCATCCGTGGTATTTGGCGTGCTCTTCTTTCTGGAGAGCCGTCGTCCGGCGGATGAGCTGCAAGCGGATGACGGGGTTGCCGAATAAGGACGTGTGATGCTCCTGATGGTCCGGCAGATGCTGTGTCCGTTGTCAGTCAGCGGTTATCAGTCAGTAATGTCGCCTGCAGTCACGGGTTGTGTCAGCGCGGGCCAGCCCATGTTGAGTCCCTTCAGTTTTTCAATCAGCACCGACAGCATCACAAAGTCCCGGTACCATTTCTGGTCTGCCTGCACCACATGCCAGGGGGCGACAGCCTGGTGGGTGGCCGTGATAACCCGGCTCCAGTCATTCATGTACACATCGAAGTGTTTGCGCGACTCCAGATCAGCCAGTGAGAGCTTCCAGTGCTTTTGCGGGTCCTGCAGGCGTACGAGCAGTCGTTCTTTTTGTGTCTCCCGGCTGATGTGCAGGAAAAACTTGCACACCAGTGTGCCGTTGGCGACCAGATGCCGTTCGAATTCACGGATGCTCAGACAGCGCTCCATCTGGGTGGCCCTGTCACAAAATCCCATCACGCGGTCTGTTACTGCCGACTCATAGTGGCTGCGGTTGAAGATGCCGATCAGGCCGCGCGAGGGGACACGGTGGTGACTGCGCCAGAGAAAGTCCTGTGCCAGCTCGGTCGTGGTAGGGGCCTTGAAGGAGTGAATGTCGAGGCCCATCGGGTTCACTTCCCGGAACACCTGCTTGATGCTGCTGTCCTTGCCGCTGGTGTCCAGGCCCTGCAGGATGACCAGCAGGGAGTGCTGGCGATTGGCATAAAGCAGTTCCTGCAGGTTGGCCAGTTGGGTCGCCATGGCCTCGGAGGCTTGCCGTGCAGCGGACTTGTCCATGTCGGCCGGTGCAGTCGTGGCGAGAAGGGACAGGTCCAGATTGGCAGGAATATCAGGCGATACATGAGGCATGAAAGGTTTTCCCGGGCATTCGGCAGATGTGGCAGGCCTGTGGCACTGTGAAACGGCCATCCCTCTGAATATACTCCGACTCATTGGTTTCACCAGTAATCCCTCCGGGCGTGAGTTCCATCCGCCCCTGATCCGCGACGAGGTTCTTCATGCAGTTCCAGGGTACCGATGCCTACGTGGCAACCGACGATCTCAAGATGGCCGTGAATGCCGCGATTGCGCTGCAGAAGCCGTTGCTCATCAAGGGCGAGCCAGGCACCGGCAAGACCATGCTGGCCGAGCAGGTGGCCGCGTCACTGGGCCTCCGGCTCATCCAGTGGCACATCAAGTCCACCACCAAGGCCCAGCAGGGCCTGTACGAATACGACGCTGTTTCGCGCCTGCGCGATTCGCAGCTGGGTGATGACCGTGTGCATGACATCGGCAACTACATCAGGAAAGGCAAGCTCTGGGAGGCCTTCACGGCGGATGAGCGTGTGGTGTTGCTGATTGATGAAGTCGACAAGGCAGATATCGAGTTTCCCAACGACCTTCTTACCGAAATCGACAAGATGGAATTCTTTGTCTACGAGACGGGTGAAGTGATCAAGGCGAAGCAACGCCCCATCGTCATCATTACCTCGAACAATGAAAAGGATCTGCCCGACGCCTTTCTGCGTCGCTGCTTCTTTCACTACATCACGTTCCCGGATGCAGAGACCATGAAGCGCATTGTGGATGTGCACTACCCGGGCCTGAAGGGGTCTCTGGTGACGGAGGCCATGGAGATTTTCTTTGATGTGCGCAAGGTGCCTGGCCTGAAAAAGCGTCCGTCCACGTCCGAACTGATCGACTGGCTCAAGCTGTTGCTGTCGGATGACATTCCGGAGGACATCCTGCGTAACCGGGATACCCGCAAGGCTATTCCGCCGCTGCACGGGGCGTTGCTCAAGAACGAGCAGGATGTGCACTTGCTGGAACGTCTTGCCTTCATGTCGCGCCGGGACAGCTGAGTGTGTGGCGCCTGAGCACTGCAGGCGCCGCACGGGAAAAACCGTATGCTCGTAAATTTCTTCTTCACGCTGCGCGAATTCCGGGTTCCCACCACGATTCGCGAATTCCTCGACCTGCTGCGCGGACTGGAGCAGGGTGTTGTCTATGCCAATATTGACGACTTCTACCTGTTTGCGCGCACGGCACTGGTCAAGGACGAGCGTCACTTCGACAAGTTTGACAAGGCTTTTGCCAAATACTTTGAAGGTATCGACTCAATTGATCCGGACCTGCTCAGCAAGGCCATTCCCGAAGACTGGCTGCGCAAGGAAGTCGAAAAGCATCTGACGCCGGAAGAGATGGCCGAGCTGCAGAAGATGGGCTCGCTCGAAAAGCTGATGGAAGAATTCCAGAAACGTCTGGAAGAGCAGCACAAGCGCCATCAGGGTGGCAATCGCATGGTGGGTACTGGCGGGACCTCGCCGTTCGGCGCCTACGGCGCCAATCCGGAAGGTATCCGGCTGGCCGGGCAGTCGCGCAACAAGACGGCAGTGAAAGTCTGGGAGAAACGCGAGTTCCGCAACCTTGATGATTCGGTCGAGCTGGGTATTCGCAATATCAAGGTGGCCCTGCGCCGCTTGCGCAAGTTTGCGCGCACCGGTGTGGCGGAAGAACTGGATATCAACGATACCATCCGCTCCACGGCACACAACGCAGGTCTGCTCGACATCAAGATGGTGCCCGAGCGCAAGAACCAGGTAAAAGTCCTGCTGTTTTTTGATGTTGGCGGATCCATGGACCCGCACGTCAGGATTTGCGAGGAACTGTTCTCGGCAGCGCGCTCCGAATTCAAGCACATGGAGTATTTCTACTTTCACAACTTCATTTACGAAGGGGTGTGGCAGGACAATTTCCGGCGCTGGAGCGAGCGCATGCCGGTCTGGGACATCATTCACAAGTACGGCCCCGACTACCGCGTGATTTTTGTTGGCGATGCCAGCATGAGTCCGTATGAGGTAATGGCTGTGGGCGGCTCGGTCGAGCATTTCAATGAAGAGCCGGGTGCCGTCTGGATGAAGCGTCTGACCAATCACTTCCAGAAAGTGATCTGGCTGAATCCCGAGCCGGAGCGCCTCTGGAATGGTACCCAGTCCATTGTGATGGCAAAGGATCTGGTCGAGCAGCGCATGCACCCGCTTACCCTCAAGGGGATAGAAGCAGGCATGAAATACCTAAGCAAATAAGGGCGGCAAGTAAGGCTTGGCAAGCAAGTGCCAGCAAGCAGGTAAAAGTGCATCCATGAAAAAGCCGGCAAATGTGCCGGCTTTTTTGTTCACGCCATTTTTAATGCAGCAGTGCCTAACCGAGATGACGCTTGAGCCAGCTGAGCATGTCGGTGACGACTTCATCGCGATTGGTTTCATGCAGGATGTCGTGCCGGGCGTCCGGGTACAGGCGCAGGGTGACATCACGCAGGCCGGCGTTTTTCATGGCCAGCGCCAGCTTCTCGACGCCCTTGCCCATGTGACCGACCGGGTCCTTGTCACCGGCAAACAGGTACACCGGCAGATCGCTGCGCATGCGCTGGATGCTGGTGGTCCGATAAAGGTTTGACAGTCCCTTCAGGAAATCGCGCCAGTAGCCGTTGCTCAGCTGGAAGCCGCACATAGGATCGGCAATGTAGCTGTCCACAAAAGACGGCTCGCGCGTGATCCAGTCAAACGCGGTACGCGGGTTGCGTATTGTCTTGTTGAAGGCGCCAAAGGAGAGGGCATGAATCAGCGGGCTGCGGCCGTTTTCACCCATGCGCCAGATTTCAAAGCCGGCCATCCAGCTGGCGGCAGTGGTAAACCACGGCGCCTCGAAGTTGCTGCCTTCCAGCAGCAGGACATTAAGCTGGTCCGGATAGTGCTGGGCAAAATCCTGGGCAATGAACGAGCCCATGCTGTGGCCCAGTACAATCACTGGCAGGTTTGGGTAGCGGCGATGCAGGTCGGCATTGACGATGGCCATGTCATGGCACACGCCGGCCCAGTGCTGCAGGCGGCTGCTGTTGCCCAGATCGGCCAGTGATACCGATTTGCCATGGCAGCGGTGGTCATGGGCCATTACGCTCAGGCCTGCCCCATTCAGTGTCAGGGCCACATCTTCATAACAGCCACTGTGTTCGGACATGCCGTGTACGATATGCACGACGCCACGGGGTGCTTCTACCGGCCAGTGCCGGCAGGGAATGCGGTGACCATCACTGGCCACCAGCCACTCAAGCCGGGGGACAAGTGGTTCAGGTATATGGGCGTGGCTCATCGCAGTATTGTTCATTATTCTTGGCCTTTCGTTCTGCTTGTCAGATTACTACTTCTCAGGGGAGCCATCCCGGCATGACCGCTGCTGTCTGTTATCGAATCGGTTCCAGCCGACCCGAGTCCCACCTTTTCGAGGTTGAGCTGCATATCGTCAACCCGACACCCGACGGACAGCGCCTGACGCTGCCGAACTGGATTCCCGGTAGCTACATGATCCGGGATTTCTCCCGGCATGTCGGGGCCATTGTCGGCACCGATTCGGACGGCAAGACGGTAGCCGTGCGCAAGCTGGGCAAGTCAGAGTGGCAGTGTGATCCGGTGTCCGGTCCGCTCACCCTGTGTTACGAGGTCTATGCCTGGGATCTTTCCGTGCGTGGTGCCCATCTCGACCAGACCCATGGCTTCTTCAATGGCACCTCCGTGTTTCTGGCGGTGGATGGCCAGGAGGGCGTGCCGCATGAAGTCAGCATAGAACAACCGGCCGGTGTGGCAGGGGACTGGCGGGTGGCAACCAGCCTGCCACGGCTGGGCGCGGCTCCGCTGGGTTTTGGCTCCTATCATGCTGAAAACTATGATGCCCTGATTGATCACCCGGTCGAGATGGGTACGTTTACCCATGCCGCCTTTACGGCCTGCGGTGTGGAGCACGAAGTGGTCATTACGGGCCGCCACCGTGCCGACATCCCGCGCCTGCTGCGGGACCTGGAACAGATATGCAGTACCCAGATCCGCTTTTTCGGCGAACCGGCACCGTTTTCACGGTATGTGTTTCTGGTAACGGCGGTAGGCAGCGGCTATGGCGGCCTGGAACACCGGGCCTCGACGGCGTTGCTGTGTTCCCGGGATGACCTGCCCCAGCCGGGTGAGCCTGAGGCCAACCCCGGTGAACGCTACAAGACCTTCCTGGGACTTTGCAGTCATGAATATTTCCACAGCTGGAACGTCAAGCGGATTAAACCAGCTGTTTTCATGCCTTATGATCTGCGCGCCGAAACCCATACGTCACTGTTGTGGGCGTTCGAGGGCATCACGTCCTACTATGATGACCTGATGCTGGCGCGCGCCGGCCTGGTATCCAGCCAGGGCTATCTGGAGTTGCTGGCCCAGCAGATCACCCGGCACTTGCGCACCCCCGGCCGTTTTCGCCAGAGCGTGAGCGAGTCCAGTCTGGATGCCTGGAGCAAGTACTACAGGCAGGACGAAAACTCGCCCAATGCCATTGTCAGTTACTACGTCAAAGGCGCGCTGATTGCCCTGTGCCTGGATCTGCTCCTGCGTGGCCGGAGCGGTGACCGGGTCTCGCTGGATACCCTCATGCTGCGCCTCTGGCGTGAGCATGGACTGACGGGTATCGGGCTGCAGGACGATGATATCCCGCGCATTGCCGCAGAATTGTGCGGCGAATCGCTGGAGGATTTCTGGCAGCAGGCCTTGCACGGGACGACAGAATTGCCCTTGCAGGAGTTGCTGGTTGCACGTGGCGTGCAGTGGACGCTGCGCGCTGCAGAAAATTCCGCAGACAGCGGAGGCAAACCGGTGGCGGAAAGTGCGGCAAGACCGTCACTGGGCATCAAGGTGCAGAATGCCGATGGCGGTGCCCAGTTGCAGTTTGTGTTTGCGGGTAGTGCGGCGCAGCAGTCCGGGCTTTCTGCCGGTGATGTGATTGTGGCGCTGGATGGTTTGCGCGTGAACGGCGCCACCATTGAAAAAGTGATTGCCGCACGGCGGCCGGGCGATGTGCTGGATGTGCATGCCTTCCGTCGTGATGAACTGATGCAGTTCAGGGTGACTGTGGGGCAGGCTCCGCAGGATACCTGTGTGCTGCAATTGCCTGATGACAGTGATGCCCGTCATCGGGTGGATAGCTGGATTCTTGGGCGCTGATCCGGCGTCTGGTGTCCGTTGACAAGCGACATGCCAATAACAATGCAGGAGCAATGTAATGCAAGCTGATTTCTGGAAGGACAAGTACCCGTCCGAAGTGCCTTTCACGGTTGATGTGGAAGCCTATGACTCCGTGCTTGATGTGTTTCATGAGTCCTGCAAGAAATTTGCCGACAAGCCCGCGTTCAGCAATATGGGACGCACCCTGACTTATCGTGAGCTTGACCAGTACTCTGCTGCATTTGCAGCCTATCTGCAGAACAACACCGATCTCAAGCCGGGTGACCGCATTGCCGTGCAGATGCCTAACCTGCTGCAGTATCCGGTGGCCGTGTTCGGCGCCATGCGTGCCGGCCTGATTGTCGTCAACACCAATCCGCTTTACACCGCGCGTGAAATGACACACCAGTTCAACGACTCCGGTGCCAAGGCACTGGTGGCACTGGCCAATTTCGGCAATCTGGTGCAGGAAGTGGTGCCGCACACCGGCATCAAGCACGTGATCATTACCGAAGTGGGTGACATGTTGCCCGGCTTCAAGCGCCTGCTTACCAATTTTGTGGTGCGCAAGGTCAAGAAGATGGTGCCGGCGTTCAACATTCCCGGTGCCATCCGTTTTACGGATGTGCTGTCGCGTGGCAAGCGCAGCAAGCTGGTTGAGGCGACGCCACACCGTTCCGATATCGCCGTGCTGCAATACACGGGCGGTACCACCGGTGTTGCCAAGGGCGCCATGCTGACCCATGGCAATCTGGTCGCCAATCTGCTGCAGATGAAGGCCGTACTTACCAATTTCGAGATGGGCAAAGAGGTCATGATTGCCCCGCTGCCGCTCTACCACATCTTTGCGTTTACCGTGTGCTGCCTGGGTATGATGGAAATGGGTGGCCACGCCATTCTCATTACCAATCCGCGTGACCTGCCTGCGTTTGTGAAAGAACTGGCCAAGTGGAAGTTCACCTCGTTTGCCGGCCTGAACACGCTGTTTGTTGCCCTGATGAACAACGAGGAGTTCCGCAAGCTTGATTTCTCTGCCCTCAAGACCACCGCTGCCGGTGGCATGGCCATGCAGCACCATGCGGCAGAAGAGTGGGAACGCATCACGGGCTGCCGTGTGTCCGAAGGCTTTGGCATGACCGAAACCTCGCCGGTGGTCACCATGAATCCGCCGGGTTATTCCCAGATTGGCACCATTGGCATGCCGGTGCCCAATACCACCGTGAAAACGGTCGACGACAACGGCAACGAAACGCCGATCGGCGAGCCGGGTGAGCTTTGTGTGCAGGGCCCGCAGGTCATGAAAGGCTACTGGCAGCGTCCCGAGTCCACCGCCGAGACCATTGATGCGGACGGCTGGCTGAAGACCGGTGATATCGCCCTGATCCAGCCGGACGGCTATGTCCGCATTGTGGATCGCAAGAAAGACATGATCCTGGTGTCCGGCTTCAACGTATACCCGAACGAGATCGAGGAAGTGGCTGTATGTCACGAGGGTGTGCTGGAAAGTGCTGCGGTGGGTGTGCCGGATGACAAGTCTGGCGAGGCGGTAAAGCTGTTCGTGGTGAAGAAAGACCCCGAGCTGACGGTTGAGTCACTGATGGCGCACATGCGTGCCAACCTCACCGGCTACAAGGTGCCGCGCCACATTGTGTTTCGTGACGATCTGCCCAAGACCCCGGTCGGCAAGATCCTGCGCCGCGAGCTGCGTGACAAGTAAGCCGCATCCGGCAATGAAAAAGCCCCGTTCCGGGGCTTTTTCATTGCTGCCCCATGGCCCGGGTGACGAGCAGTGCCCTGGGGTCGTGGCCACGACTGTTGCTTGTGCTAAAGTCAACAATAATGCTTTCAGGGTCAGTGATCATGCCTCTTGCTGTGTCCTCCGAACTTGATCAGCGCCTGTTCTGGCGTCTTATCGAAATCAGTACAGCCCTTTCCGGCGAACGCAATACATCTCGCCTGTTCGAACGCATTCTGGATGCGGCCCAGGACATTACGCATGCCGACGGTGGCACGCTTTACCTGATCAAGGAAAAGGAAGAGGGCCGTCCCGTTCTCGAGTTCGAAATCCTGCGTACCAATTCGCTGATGCTGCGGCTGGGGGGGACCTCCGGCAACCCCATCGAGATTGCCCCCTTGCACCTCTATCACGAGGACGGCACCCCCAATCACAACAACATTGCCACGCACACGGCACTCACCCGCGAGCTGGTGAATATCGAGGATGCCTATTTTGCCGAGAATCTCGATTTCTCCGGCACCAAGGCATTCGATGCCCGTTCGGGTTATCGCTCCAAGTCATTCCTGACGGTGCCGTTGTGCAATCATGCCGACGAAATCATTGGTGTGCTGCAACTGGTGAATGCGAAAAACCCGGACACTGGCGAGACGGTCGATTTTCCGAAAAATCTGGAGCCCATCGTAGTAGCACTGGCCTCCAGTGCAGCCATTGCCCTGGATAACCAGATCCTGTTGCAGGACCACAAGGATTTGCTCGATGCCTTTATCAAGGTGATTGCCCAGGCGATTGACGCCAAGTCGGCGCATACGTCAGCGCATTGCCAGCGCGTACCTGTGCTGACTGAACTGATTGCACAGGCGGCTTGCGAAACCTATGAGGGGCCGCTGGCAGAGTTCGATCTTGATGAAAGCGAGTGGTACGAACTTCGTGTCGCGTCCTGGATGCATGACTGTGGCAAGCTGGCGACACCGAATTCCCTGCTGGACAAGGCGACCAAGCTGCACCTCATGCTGGATGGTATTGATGC
>JBASJP010000309.1:0-4394 GCA_049655345.1 Moraxellaceae bacterium | reverse complement strand
ACTGACGGCAAGCTGTCGCGTACCGATCTGGCCAATTACGCAAGCGCCAGCATTATTGACCCGTTGCGTCGCGTGGAAGGCGTGGGCGATGTCACGCTCTTCGGTTCCGAATACGCCATGCGTATCTGGCTGGAGCCGGCAAAGCTGACCGGCTTCAACCTCACGGCATCGGATGTCACGGCGGCCATTCGTGACCAGAATGTGCAGGTGACCGGTGGAGCGCTGGGCGGTTTGCCAGCCGTGGCAGGGCAGGCGCTGAACGCGACGGTGGTGGTGCCGCAGTCACGACTCTCCACCCCCGAACAGTTCGGCAACATCATCCTGCGTGCCAGTCCGGATGGATCGGTCGTGCGTTTGCACGATGTCGCGCGGGTGGAACTGGGCGCGGCGGATTATTCCGTGGAAGCGCGCCTGAATGGCAAGCCGGTTGCCGGCATGGGCATCAAGCTCACGCCGACGGCAAATGCGCTGGCCACGGCCACTGCAGTGAAGGCCAAGATGGCCGAGCTCAAGCCGTACTTTCTGGAGGGCATGGATTACAAGGTGCCCTATGACACGTCCCGGTTTGTGAAGATTTCCATTGAGGAAGTGGTCAAGACGCTGGTGGAGGCAATCATTCTTGTCTTCCTGGTGATGTATCTTTTTCTGCAGAACCTGCGTGCCACGATCATTCCGACGATTGTGGTGCCGGTGGCATTGCTTGGCACCATGGCAGCCATGCTGGTCTTCGGCTTTTCCATCAACGTGCTGACCATGTTCGGCATGGTGCTGGCCATCGGTATCCTGGTGGACGATGCCATTGTGGTGGTGGAAAACGTCGAACGCATCATGAGTGAAGAGGGGCTGTCTCCCCGCGAAGCGACGCGCAAGGCGATGGGACAGATTACCGGTGCCATTATCGGTATCACGCTGGTGCTGGTGGCCGTATTCATTCCGATGGCATTTTTCAGTGGCTCGGTCGGCAATATCTACCGGCAGTTTTCGCTGTCGCTGGTGGCCTCGATTGCGTTCTCTGCCCTGCTGGCACTGACGCTGACGCCTGCATTGTGTGCCACCTTGCTCAAGCCGATCGAGAAGGGGCATCAGCACGCAAAGTCCGGTTTCTTTGGCTGGTTCAATCGCAGTTTTGCGCGTACGACAGAAGGCTATCAGGGGCTGGTGGCTCGCATCATCGGCAAGACGGGTCGCTGGATGCTGGTGTATGGCGTCATTCTTGTGGTGGTCGGCCTGCTGTTTGTGCGCTTGCCGTCGTCCTTCCTGCCGGAAGAGGATCAGGGCTATTTCCTGAACGTCATCATGCTGCCTTCAGGCGCGACACAGGAGCGCACGCTCAAGGTGCTGGGCCAGCTGGAAAACTATTACACGCACAGTGAGAAGCATGTTGAACAGGTCGTTACGGTGGCCGGCTTCAGTTTTTTCGGGCGTGGCCAGAACGGCGGTATTGCCTTCACGACACTCAAGCCATGGGATGAGCGCACCACGCCGGACTCACATGTTTCTGCGGTGGTTGGCCGGGCCTTCGGTTATTTCATGAGCGTGAAGGATGCGATCATTTTCCCGCTGAATCCGCCGCCAATTCCCGAGCTTGGCAACTCCGCAGGCTTTGACTTCCGCTTGCAGGATCGCAGTGGCATGGGGCATGCGAAGCTGATTGATGCGCGCAACATGATGCTTGGCATGGCCTCGCAGAGCAAAGTGGTGACCGGTCTGCGCCCGGAAGGGCAGGAAGACACACCGCAGTTGCAGGTGGATGTGGATCGCGAGAAGGCCCGTGCACTTGGTCTGCAACTGGCGGATGTCAACTCGATGCTGGCGGTTACCTTCGGCTCATCCTATGTGAATGATTTTGTGCGCGAAGGCCGTATCCAGAAAGTGATTGTGCAGGCGAAGGCGCCGGAGCGCATGTTACCGGAGGACATCATGAAGCTGCGCGTGCGCAACGCGTCCGGAACCATGGTGCCCTTCTCTGCGTTTTCGAATTCGCACTGGGTCATGGGCTCGCCCCGACTGGAGCGTTACAACGGGTTTCCGTCGGTGAAGCTTTCAGGTAGCGCGGCACCCGGGCTGAGTACGGGTGAGGCGATGGCAGAAATGGAAGCCATCTTCGCCAAGCTGCCGCCGGGCTTTGGCTATGAGTGGTCAGGTCAGTCCTACGAGGAGCGGCTCTCCGGTGCGCAGGCACCAGCGTTGTATGCCTTGTCGATTCTGGCGGTGTTCCTGGTGCTGGCTGCGCTGTATGAGTCCTGGTCGATTCCGCTGGCCGTTATTCTGGTGGTGCCACTCGGGGTGTTTGGTGCCTTGATGGGTGTCACGTTGCGCGGCATGCCGGATGATGTGTATTTCAAGGTGGGCCTGATTGCGGTGGTGGGCTTGTCAGCGAAAAACGCCATCCTGATCATCGAGTTTGCCAAGGACCTGCAGGCACAGGGCAAGGGATTGATCGAGGCGACACTGGAGGCGGTGCATTTGCGTTTCCGCCCGATCCTGATGACATCGCTGGCATTCATTCTGGGCGTGTTGCCGCTGGTGCTGGCGAGCGGTGCCGGTTCTGCCAGCCAGCGCGCCATTGGCACGGGCGTCATGGGCGGCATGATTACGGCGACGCTGTTTGCCGTATTCCTGGTGCCGGTGTTTTTTGTGGTGGTGCGACGGCTGTTCAAGGTCAGCGAACGGCAACGCAAGCTGTATGCCCATGAGTCTGACGGGGAAGACAAGCCGTCATCACACGCCTGATGGCATGCAGACAATTAAAAAGAGGCCCGGTAATCCGGGCCTCTTTTTTATGTCGGCCTCGCCTGTATCATGCGGTTCGGTTTTTTATCAGGCCTCTGTGCAAGGATGTACCCATGAGGAGTTTCCCCCGGTTTCTGGTTTCACTGTTGTTTGTGCTGGGTTTGCTGGCGACTGGCATGGCAAATGCCAATGGCAGTCGCTGCGAGCGACCACGGTTGAAGACAGCGCAATCGCTGCCTGTTGCCGCACCGGGTGAGGTGACTGTTGCGACACAGAACCTGTGGCGGTTGTTTGATGATGTCGATAATGGCGGGGAAGTGGCCACGCCTGAAAAATACCGGCTAAAGCTGGGCAAGCTGGCACACCAGTTGGTGGATGTGTTGCAGGTGCCGGATGTTGTCGCGGTACAGGAAGCCGAGAACCAGGCGGTGTTGCGTGCACTGGCGGCGGAGGTTGCTCGCCAGTCGGGACGCCGGCCCTATCAGGCCATACTGGTCGAGGGCCAGGACCCGGGCGGCATTGATGTCGGTTTTCTGGTGCGGCCCGACTGGAAGGTGCAGTCAGTAACGCCGTTGCTCGCAGGCCTGCGCATGGATGGCAAGCCGCTGTTTGACCGGCCGCCGCTGCATCTGGTGGTGCTGGATGACAAGGGCGGCAAGCTTGAGCTGATCAATGTCCACCTCAAGTCCCTGCGCGGCTCCGACAAGCCGGCCAAGGCCCTGAAAATTGCCGAGAAGCGCCGGCAGCAGGCGGCTGCACTGGCTGGCTGGTGGCGGCAGTACCAGCAGGCGCATCCGCTGGCGCAGGTGCTGATGCTGGGCGACTTCAATGCCACGCCAGAGGTGCTGGGGAATGTGGATGTTCTGGGCAAGCTGCAGGCAGCGGGCCTGAGCATGCTGGGTCAGCGGCTGCCCGAGGCAGAACGCTACAGCTATGTCTTCCAGTGTCGCCCCGATCTTATCGACAATATCCTGGCCAGTCCTGCGCTGGTGCTGCGCGTCAGTTCGGTGCGTGCCAGTCGCGGTAATGCAGATGCCCACCGGAGCATGGTAAAAGTGACGGACTCCGCCGTGGGCAGTTCGGATCACGATGCGCTGCTTGTCTATCTGCGGCGGTAGGGTTTCGTTTAGGGTTTCGTTCAGATAGCACTTTTTCACCAGGCACAGGATTTTCGCATGGCAGACAAACCTTCCCGTCGTCACGAGCCGCACCTGCGGGTGGAAAAGCCGCGTGACCGGTTGCTGGCCCGTCCGGCGCATCGTTATCCGGTGACGGAGCACTGCAACGGGGAGCAGTTTTTCAACACTGCCGTACCGGCACGTGACCTGGGACAGGTATTTACCTGGCTGCGCAATCGCCAGCCCTCGCGCTGGCCGGGCTGGGTGGAAAACGAAAAATTTACATTGCCACCGGAGCACCACTCCACGCAGATCCGCGACTGGCGCGTGACGTTCATCAATCATGCCACCATGCTGCTGCAGATCGGTCCGTACAACCTGCTGACCGATCCGGTGTGGTCCGAGCGGGTGAGCCCGTTTAGTTATGTCGGTCCGCGCCGCGTGCGTGCGGCAGGCGTCGCCTTGCAGGATCTGCCCCCGAGTGATGTGGTGCTGCTCAGTCACAATCATTATGACCATCTTGATCTGGCGACACTGAAGTGG
>JBASJP010000308.1:0-2897 GCA_049655345.1 Moraxellaceae bacterium | reverse complement strand
GACCGAATCCCATGCCGGTTCCGATCTTGGCATCATCCGTACCAAGGCAGAGCCGAAGGCTGATGGCTCCTATGCCATCACCGGTACCAAGATCTTCATTTCCGCTGGCGAACATGACATGGCCGAGAACATCGTCCACGTGGTGCTGGCCCGCCTGCCCGATGCCCCCAAGGGTACCAAGGGTATCTCCCTGTTCATCGTGCCGAAGTTCCTGCCTAAGGCGGACGGTTCGGCAGGCGAGCGCAATGCCGTTGTGTGCGGCTCCATCGAGCACAAGATGGGCATCAAGGCCTCTGCAACTTGCGTGATGAACTTTGACGGCGCCACCGGTTTCCTGATCGGTGCGCCGAACAAGGGCCTGAACGCCATGTTCACATTCATGAACACGGCCCGTGTTGGTACCGCCCTGCAGGGCGTGTGTGCCGCTGAAGGCGCATTCCAGGGCTCCCTGGCGTATGCCAAGGACCGTCTGGCCATGCGTTCCCTGTCCGGCCCCAAGGCACCGGAAAAGGAAGCAGACCCGATCATTGTGCACCCGGCGGTCCGCAACATGCTGATGACCCAGAAAGCGTTCGCTGAGGGTGGTCGTGCACTGGTGTACTGGCTTTCAACGCAGACTGATCTGGTGTTTGGCTCTGAAAGCGAAGAAGTGCGCAAGCAGGCCGATGACCTGATGAGCTTCCTCACCCCGATCGCCAAGGCCTTCCTGACCGAAGCCGGTTCCGAAGCTGCCAAGCATGGTGTGCAGGTGTACGGTGGTCACGGCTTCATCCGCGAGTGGGGCATGGAGCAGATCGTGCGTGACACACGCATTGCCTGCCTCTATGAAGGCACCACCGAAATCCAGGCGCTCGACCTGCTCGGCCGCAAGGTGCTGCAGACCCAGGGTGGCATGCTGAAGAACTTCACGAAGATCGTGCACAAGTTCTGTGCTGCCAATGAGGGCAATGCTGCCATGGCCGAATTCGTGGCGCCGCTTGCTGCCCTGAACAAGGAATGGGGCGACATGACCATGAAGATCGGCATGAAGGCCATGCAGAACCCGGATGAAGTGGGCGCAGCCGCTGTCGACTACATGTACTACTCGGGCTACGTGACACTGGCCTATCTCTGGGCCCTGATGGCGAAGATCGCCCAGGACAAGATTGCTGCCGGTACCACGGAAGAGGCTTTCTACAAGGCCAAGGTCCAGACAGCCCAGTTCTACTTCAAGAAGATCCTGCCTCGTACCAAGAGCCACGTCGATGCAATCGATGGCGGTCTGGAAGTGCTGATGCAGGTCGACGTGGACGCTTTCGCGTTCTGAAGTTGATGATCTGTTGATGTAGTAATGCACTGCAGGAAGCCCGCACATGCGGGCTTTTTGCTAGTCAGGTTTTCTTCATGCCATTCCTGTCTTTCCGGGTCTGGCTGTCGTTATTGAAGAGGTAGTTGAGAATGGCCGTTTACAAAACCCCGCTGCGTGACATGCGCTTTGTGCTGGATGAAGTGTTCAAGGCCACCGAGTTCTGGCAGTCCGTGCCGGCACTGAACGAAGTGGATCGCGATACCGTTGATGCGATTCTTGAAGAATCCGCCAAGCTGAATGAAAACGTGATCTTCCCGCTGAATCGCAGTGGTGATGAAGAGGGCGCCCAGTTCAACAATGGTGTGGTCACAACGCCAGCCGGTTTCAAGGAAGCCTTCAGGCAGTTTGGTGAGGGCGGCTGGATTGGTCTTGGTGCCGATCCGCGCTGGGGTGGTGCCGGCATGCCGAAGACGGTGACGGCGCTGACTGATGAGATCCTGTTCTCGGCCAATCCCTCGTTCGCGCTTTATCCGCTGCTGGGTATTGGTGCCGCGCTGTCCATGTCGCAACATGCCACCGATGAAATCAACGACCTGTACCTGCCAAAAATCTATTCTGGCGAGTGGGCCGGCACGATGTGCCTGACCGAGCCGCATGCCGGTACTGATCTGGGCATCATCAAGACGAAGGCCGTGCCGGAAGCCGATGGCTCCTACCGCATCACCGGCACCAAGATATTCATCACTGGTGGTGAGCATGATCTTGCAGAAAACATCATTCACCTTGTGCTGGCCAAACTGCCGGATGCACCTGCAGGCTCCAAGGGGATCTCGCTGTTCCTGGTGCCGAAGTTCCATGTGAATGCCGATGGTTCCCTCGGTGAACGTAACCATGTGGGTGCAGGCAATATCGAACACAAGATGGGCATCAAGGCATCGGCCACCTGTGTCATGAACTTTGATGGCGCCAAGGGCTATCTGATCGGCCGTATCAATGAAGGTCTGGCCGCGATGTTCGTGATGATGAATTACGAGCGCCTGTCCATGGGCATCCAGGGTCTGGGTGCCTCGGAAGTGGCCTACCAGAGTGCGGCTGCCTATGCTCGCGACCGCCTGCAGGGGCGTTCTGCCACAGGCGTGAAGTCGCCGGAAAAGCCGGCCGACTCACTGCTGGTGCATCCGGACATCCGTCGCATGCTGCTGAAGACGCGTGCGCATAATGAGGCCGCCCGTTGCTTCGTGATGTACACCGCAAAGTATCTCGACCTGTCCAAGTATGCCGAAGGTGAAGTCGCTGCTGCTGCCGCTGATCGTGTTGCGCTGCTCACCCCGGTGGTGAAGGCATTCCTCTCGGACAAGGGCTTTGAAGGTTGCGTGGATGCCCAGCAGGTGTTTGGTGGTCACGGTTTCATTCGTGAGTGGGGCATGGAGCAGCTGGTGCGTGATGTGCGCATTGCGCAGATCTACGAAGGCGCCAACGGCATTCAGGCCAATGACCTCATGGGCCGCAAGGTAGTCAAGAACAAGGCCGCCTTCGTGAAGACTTACGTTGCCGAAATGCGTGAGGCTGCCGCACGACTGAATGCCCCGGAAACGGCGCGCCTCAAGAC
>JBASJP010000307.1:0-1692 GCA_049655345.1 Moraxellaceae bacterium | reverse complement strand
GGAAGGGGCGGCAGAGTTGAGGCTGGATCTCTTGCCGGGCAAGTCGGTGGAGCAACTGCAAGCAGCACTGGAAAGGCCGAAGGGGAAAAACTCCTTTGCCAACCATCTGCGCAAGGCTACCGGGCTGGATGGCGTCAAGGCCGGATTGCTGAGAGAGTGTGCAGCAGGCAGTCTGGGCTCCCCTGCAGCGGTGGCGGCGGCAATCAAGTCCCTCCCGGTAAGGCTGGTGGCTACCCGTCCGCTGGATGAGGCGATCAGCACTGCGGGAGGTGTAAGGTTTGATGCAGTGAATACCCGTCTCATGCTTACAGCCTTGCCTGGTGTTTTCTGTGCGGGTGAAATGCTCGACTGGGAGGCGCCGACGGGGGGATATTTGCTGACGGCGTGCTTTGCATCTGGCCGAGTTGCAGGTCAGGGTGTGCTGGAGTGGCTTGGCCACCCGGCCAGTCAGGTTGTGACATGAGGGCAGGATCGCCGAGTGATCGAGAAAAACTGGCGTATGAGCTGGTCAGGTGGGGCCAGATTGATTTCAAGGGCAAGGGCGTGATGGAGACGTGGTGGCTTGAGGGCGTGACGGATGGCAATGGAGCGGGACAGTAATGTCCGCGACCTGGTATCTGTATGTGCTCGAATGCGAGGGTGGCAGTCTCTACACCGGTATTGCTGTTGATGTAGAGAAGCGCTTTGCCCTGCATGTTGCTGGCAAGGGCGCAAAGTATACCCGGTCGAGAAAGCCGGAGCGCATAGTGGCCGTCCAGTCTTTCTCCGACCGATCCTCCGCCTCCAGGGCAGAATATGCGCTCAAGCAGCAGGCACCCGCCAGCAAACGGGAGTTTTGTGCCCTGTATCCGTATCAGTCTGCATCATGATGCGGTCAGGGCTATTTTCATCACGACTTTTTCATTCTCTGCCGGCGAGATGACGGGCTCCAGCACAAAGACCCTTGTTTCCTCAACCTTGTGGGTTTCAACAAGTGTCTTGCGGACATTGCTGGCACGATCAAGCGCAATCTGTCGCAGATCTCCTTCAAGCACGACTTCGCGTGCGATCAGTTCATTCTCCAGGGCCTTGAGATAAAGGATCTCTGCCACTTTCAGTTCATCCTTGTTGCGAGCGGACTCTTCGGCAGGTCGCAGGCTGAGCGCGCGTTGCTGGGCAAGTGCCTCCGTGCCAAGCTTTTCCTTGAACATGCCCTCAAGCGTGCGGCGGCTTCTTTCGCCATCAGGTGAGCGCTTGCGCAGTTCGGTTTCGAATTTTGCAGTGCGGATGGCGAGTGCATCTGCCTGTGGATCAAATGTTCCACGTATCTCGATGCCGATTGCGGGGCGCTCGGTCAGTGCTTTTGCCAGAGACTCCAGTCGTGTTACGGCCTCGGGTTCGAGTGCCGATGAGCCGGCCCTGAACGGAAGGCTGTCCATGTTTTCATCGCCACCTACCAGTCCGGCAATAAAATTGAACGGCGCAGCAGCGACTTTGGTCAGCACGTTCACAAAGGCTTTCCAGATCAGTGGTCCTACCTTGAATTGCGGATCATCAAGGCTGCCAGTGACAGGAAGATCAAGATCGATATTGCCGTTCTTGTCTTTCATGATCGCGAGTGCCAGTTTGACAGGCAACTTGACGGCATCCGGGCTGTCGACTTTTTCGCCCAGGGTGAGCTGGTTGAAAACGACCTTGTTGGTGGCTTCCAGC
>JBASJP010000306.1:0-2363 GCA_049655345.1 Moraxellaceae bacterium | reverse complement strand
CCTGCGGCCCGGTAGCGTCGGGCCGCAGGCAGGAGCGTTACTGGGTGCCGTGGCGCTGGCGGTAGGCTTCCCGGAAGCGCGCCAGGCGGGTGATGGCCTCCTTGAGGTCTTCCTTGTTGGGCAGGAAAACCACGCGGAAGTGGTCGGGCCTTGGCCAGTTGAAGCCGGTGCCCTGCACCAGCAATACCTTTTCGGCGCGCAGCAACTCCAGGATGAACTGCTGATCATCCGTAATCGGGTATACCTTCGGGTCCAGGCGCGGGAACAGGTAAAGCGCACCCTCCGGTTTGACGCAGCTCACGCCGGGAATGGCATTGAGCATCTCCACCGCAAGGTTGCGCTGTTCATAGAGGCGTCCGCCCGGACGGATGAGGTCGTTGATGCTCTGGTATCCGCCCAGTGCCGTCTGGATGGCGTACTGCGCCTGCACGTTGGCACACAGGCGCATGGAGGCCAGCATGTCCAGGCCTTCTATATAGTCCCTGGCCATGGCCTTGTTGCCGCTGACCATCAACCAGCCGGAGCGGAAGCCGGCCACGCGATAGGACTTGGACAGGCCATTGAAGGTGATGCAGAGCAGATCCGGGGCGAGGGTGGCCAGGCAGGTGTGCTGGGCCTCGTCATACAGGATCTTGTCGTAGATCTCGTCGGCAAACAGGATCAGGTTGTGCTTGCGGGCCAGGACGACGATCTTTTCCAGCACCGGCTTCGGGTACACCGCGCCAGTCGGGTTGTTGGGGTTGATGATCACGATGCCGCGGGTCTTCGGGGTGATCTTCTTCTCCATGTCCTCCAGATCGGGATACCAGTGATCCTCCTCGTTGCAGAGGTAATGTACCGGGGTACCACCGGACAGGGTGACGGCAGCGGTCCACAGCGGGTAGTCCGGGGCCGGGATCAGCATCTCGTCGCCGTTGTTGAGCAGGGCCTGCATGGCCATGACGATCAGCTCGGACACCCCGTTGCCGATATAGATGTCGCCGACTTCCACACCGAACAGGTTCTTCTGCTGGTAGTACTGCATGATGGCCTTGCGTGCGGCGAACAGGCCCTTGGACTCGCAATAGCCTATTGCGTTGGGCAGGTTGGCGATCACGTCCGCCAGGATTTCCTGGGGGGCCTCGAAGCCGAAGGGGGCCGGGTTGCCGATATTCAGCTTGATGATGCGGTGGCCCTGTTCCTCCATCGCGGTGGCTTCCTTGAGGACAGGACCGCGGATGTCGTAACAGACGTTCTTCAGCTTGGCAGACTTCGTGATTTCCATGGAATGCTCGCGCACTGGGGGTTTGGTGGGGGATGACTCAACCGGGTGTTGCAGGCGGTAGCCCGCCATGTCGGCCAGCAATTGATCGACCGTGGCCTGACGCGGACTACGGCCCTTCTTCAGTTCGCCGACAAAATTCGGGTCCTTGCGGAACAGGGTGCCAAACTGGGTGGCACTGAGGTCCGGGTAGTCGGCGAGGAAGGTTTCGACGGATTCAAGCAGGGGCATGATGGCT
Organism: Moraxellaceae bacterium; assembly: GCA_049655345.1. Classification (GTDB taxonomy): domain Bacteria; phylum Pseudomonadota; class Gammaproteobacteria; order Pseudomonadales; family Moraxellaceae; genus UBA2031. The sequence continues at coordinate 864 of JBASJP010000306.1, read as the reverse complement.
TAAACTGTCCTGAATAGGGTTTTAAATAGGATATTCCCTATAGTGTTACTGTGTCCGGGTTTGTGCAAGTGGTGACATGGCGGTTTTGTGTAACAGTTCGCCCGGGCCGGAATCTTTTCAGTGAGCCCCGGCTTTTGGCTTGTGAGAAGGGCATGGCGCCCCCATCAGGGCTTTTCGGGCTGTATAGAACCGGGCCGTATAAACGAGGCAGGACGCGGAGCGCATCATGACCGACAAGATCAGCAAGACGGCAGCAGAGTGGCAGGCTGAACTCAGTTCCGAGGAATTCCGGGTGTGCCGGGAGAAGGGGACGGAGCCTGCGTTTACCGGCAAGTACTATGCCGAGCATCGTGACGGGGTGTACCGCTGCCGCTGCTGTGGCGAGCCGCTGTTCAGCTCGGTGGCCAAGTACGACTCCGGCTCGGGCTGGCCCAGCTTCTGGGCGCCGGTGCAGGATGGCGCGATTGAGGAGCATCGGGATGCCAGCCACGGCATGATCCGTACCGAGATCCTTTGCCGGAAATGTGACGCCCATCTCGGGCATGTCTTCCCGGATGGCCCGCGACCGAGCGGTTTGCGCTATTGCGTGAACTCCGCTTCGCTTATGCTCGACACCGATACCCCGGGCGAATGATGATCCTTCTCATTCAGATCCCTTTTTAGTCATCAAGGAGAGAGGCCAATGGCCAGTGTTTACGATTACAGCGGCAAGACGATTACCGGTCATGACAAACCTATTGCCGACTACAAGGGCCAGGTGCTGCTGATTGTTAATACCGCCAGCAAGTGCGGCTTTACACCTCAGTTCAAGGGGCTGGAAGCCATCTATGAAAAGTACAAGGACAAGGGGCTGATGGTGCTGGG
>JBASJP010000305.1:0-12857 GCA_049655345.1 Moraxellaceae bacterium | reverse complement strand
TCTGGAAGCCTGAGATGAGCCAACACGATATTCATGCCCACCGCATCCTGATCCTGGATTTCGGTTCCCAGTACACGCAGCTGATTGCCCGCCGTGTGCGTGAGCTTGGTGTGTATTGCGAGCTGCGTGCTTTCGACATGACCGATGCGGAAATCCGCGCGTTTAATCCGAAAGGCATCATTCTGTCAGGTGGTCCGGAGTCCGTAACGGAGGCCGGTTCGCCACGTGCCCCCGAGTGTGTGTTCACGCTCGGGGTGCCGGTGTTCGGTACCTGCTACGGTATGCAGACCATGGCCCAGCAGCTGGGCGGCAAGGTCGAGGCATCCGATGTGCGCGAATTCGGCTATGCCGAAGTGCAGCGCGAGGCGCCCAGCCGTTTCTTTGACGGTATCGAGGATCGTGTCGACAATGACGGCAAGGCGCTGCTGGATGTCTGGATGAGTCATGGCGACAAGGTCACCGTGCTTCCGCATGGTTTTGCCGTGACCGCCTCAACACCCAGTTGCCCTATCGCAGCCATGAGCGATGAGAGCAAGCATTTCTACGGTGTGCAGTTCCATCCGGAAGTGACCCATACCCACCAGGGCGGGCGCATGCTGGAACGTTTCATTCGTGACATCTGTGGCTGTGACGCGTTGTGGACGCCGGCCAACATCGTCGCCGATTCCATCGAGCGTATCCGTGCCCAGGTCGGCGACGATCAGGTGCTGCTCGGTCTGTCCGGCGGTGTGGATTCCTCCGTGGTTGCCGCTCTCCTGCACAAGGCCATCGGTGCCAAACTGACCTGTGTGTTCGTGGACAACGGGTTGTTGCGCAAGAACGAAGGCGATCAGGTCATGGCCATGTTTGCGAAAAACATGGGCGTGCGCGTGATACGCGTTGATGCTGCTGACGAGTTTCTCGGCAAGCTGGCCGGAGTGTCCGATCCGGAGGCCAAGCGCAAGATCATCGGCAATACCTTCATCGAGCTGTTCGATCGCGAGTCCGCCAAACTGGCGGCCGGTGGTGTGAACTGGCTGGCACAGGGCACCATCTATCCGGACGTGATCGAGTCCGCTGCCAGCAAGACGGGCAAGGCGCATGTGATCAAGTCGCACCACAATGTCGGTGGCCTGCCGGACGACATGAAGATGAAACTGGTCGAGCCACTGCGCGAACTGTTCAAGGATGAAGTGCGCAAGATCGGTCTCGAGCTCGGACTGCCCTATGACATGGTTTACCGTCATCCGTTCCCGGGCCCTGGCCTGGGCGTGCGCATCCTCGGCGAAGTGAAAAAGGAATATGCCGACATCCTGCGCGAGGCGGATGCGATTTTTCTGGACGAGCTGCACAAGGCCGACTGGTATCACCAGACGTCGCAGGCGTTTGCCGTGTTCCTGCCGGTGAAGTCAGTTGGCGTGGTCGGCGATGGTCGCCGCTACCAGTGGGTGATTTCCCTGCGTGCCGTGCAGACCATCGATTTCATGACCGCACACTGGGCGCACCTGCCGTATGAGTTGCTGGGCAAGGTGAGCAACCGCATCATCAACGAGATTGAGGGTGTGTCGCGCGTTGTCTATGACGTGTCCGGCAAGCCTCCTGCCACTATCGAATGGGAGTAAGGCCCTTCGGGCGCGCGTTAGCCACAGCCCTGCGGTTACTCTGATCGTGCGGCACTGGTTGATGCGTTCTCGCCCGGGTTGATCCGCTTGCCTGTCTTGAGAGGGCAAGGGTATGGCTGGTGTTGCTGTGAGTAGGCTGCGCTATTGCAGCGATGATGCAGCTCTTCATTCTTGTCTGTGCCCGCCTTTTCTGTATATCTTGCGCAGACCCCACCCTGCCCGGTGATACAAAAACGCCATGAGTGCCCAGGAAAAAATCCGGAATGCCGAAGAGGCGGTGCTCGAGCTGACGCTGTTTTTTGTGCGTCACTCGCTACCACTGTGGCCGGCGCGCCTGTCGCCGGTATTGCAGCACCTGCGTGCGGGCAATGGTCCGGCGGCACTGGAAGCATGGGGCACCCTGGCGCTGATGGGCGAGTACGGCCTCATGCAGACGCGACTGACGTATGACGCCGGTTACCGTGCCGAGGACATGGCTGCAGAGCAGCAGCACTTCGAGCGCTTGCTGCAGCAGGCACTGGATACCATCAACAACCTGCGTTTTTATCTTCGCTCTGGCGTCAACAAGCCGCTGGTCGAGATATACCCTGATGTGCCGCTATGAGTACCGCTTTCTCGGAACAGGATCGGGCCTTCATGCAGCGGGCGCTGCAACTGGCGCTGGCCGGAGAGGCACTGGGCGAGGTGCCTGTGGGGGCGGTGCTGGTGCAGGATGGCGTGATCATCGGTGAGGGCTTCAATGCACCAATCACCCGCCATGACCCGACCGCGCATGCCGAAGTGGTAGCACTGCGTGCTGCGGCCGAACGTGTCGGCAACTACCGGCTTGAAAACACCACGCTGTATGTAACGCTGGAGCCGTGCACCATGTGCGTGGGCGCGCTGGTGCATGCACGGGTGGCACGGGTAGTGTTTGCGGCCGCCGAACCCAAGGCCGGTTCGCTGGTGAGTGCACGTCGCCAGCTGGAGAGTGGCTACTACAATCATGTGTTTCTGTTTGAGGGCGGGCTGCTGGCAGACGAGGCCGGTACCATGCTCTCCGATTTTTTCCGGCGGCGCCGTCTGGCACAAAAAGCCGCCACTCCACGCGGGGAATGAGCAATGACTGATCGTGTGCGTACCGAGATCCGTGATGACGTGGCCTACGTCACCATGACCCGGTCTGACAAATACAATGCGCTCGACTGGGACATGTTGTGCGCCCTGGTGGATGCGGCGGAACGCATCGGCAAGGACAAGTCCGTTCGTGCGGTGATCCTGCAAGGTGAAGGCAAGGCCTTCTGCAGTGGCCTGGATTTCCCGTCATTCACGAAGCAGCCGGCACGCATGGTGCGCGGCTTTCTCAAGTATGGTGTCAAGACCACCAACCTGTTTCAGGAAGTGGCCTGGTGCTGGCGACGTTTGCCGGTGCCGGTGATTGCCGTCATTCATGGCTATTGCTACGGCGGCGGTGTACAGATCGCGCTCGGTGCAGATTTCCGCTATACCACTGCCGAGTGCGAGTTCTCCATTCTGGAGGCCAAGTGGGGGCTGGTGCCCGACATGACCGGCACCGTCACCCTGCGCGAGCTGCTGCCCATGGATCAGGCCAAACTGCTTACCATGACCGGCCGCATGTTCAGTGGTGCCGAGGCGCGTGAACTGAATCTGGTGACCGGCGTCAGTGCCGATCCGCTGGCAGAGGCCGAAAAACTGGTGGCCGAGATCAAGACCCGTTCACCGGATGCCGTGGCCGCGACCAAGCAGCTTTTTCATGAGACCTGGGTGGCCGGCGTGCGTCGCGCGTTCTCGAAGGAGTCACGCATCCAGCTGGGCTTGCTGATGGGCAAGAACCAGAAAATAGCAGTGCAGTCGAATTTCAGAAAGGAAATGCCCAGCTTCCTGCCCCGCAAGTAAACGTCAGCCCTTTTTCATGTGCTGGGCCAGAAACCGGTCCAGCGCATTGGCAAAGGCCATGCGGTCCTGCTGGCTGAACGTTGCCGGGCCGCCCACCTGCACGCCGCTGGAGCGCAGCTCCTCCATGAAGTTGCGCATGGTCAGTCGCTGCCGGATGTTGTCTGCCGTATAAAACGTGCCCCGCGGATTCAGCGCATAGGCGCCTTTTTCGACAACCTTGGCGGCGAGCGGAATATCAGCCGTGATGGCGAGATCCCCCGGCTGTATCAGCTCCACAATGCGGTCATCGGCCACATCAAATCCGGCAGGCACCTGTATGGACTTCATCCATGCCACGCGAGGCACCGGGATGAACTGGTTGGCCACCAGTGTGCAGACAATCCCGCGCCGTTCGGCGGCACGAAAGAGGATGTCCTTGATGACATTCGGGCAGGCGTCGGCATCCACCCAGAGTTGCAGTTGGCGAGCCTCCGTCATGCCGGGGCCATCTCCTTTGGATCACGGACAAAAAAATCCCCGGCGCCCCGGGGAATGAGAGAGTAACAGTAGCAGTTGGCAGGATCAGCGCGTGATGTCTCTTTCGTTCTGGTTCCATGCCACACGGGTATCGCTGTTCATGGTGCTGGCCAGCAGCAGCGTGTCGTAGTAACGGCGAACCTGTTGCACGTATACCAGCGCCTGACCAACAGGGATGCGACGTCCGTTCTTGCGCGCGTCAGAGGCCATCTGGCGCAGATGACGGCTCACCGTCAGCCACTTGTCGGCATCTTCTCCGCTGGCGAGGGCATTCTTGCGAGCGCGATCAATATGGGCCGGCCCCATGTTGTAAGCCGCCAGGGCCATCCAGGTGCGGTCCGGCTCACGGACAGTGTCGGGCAGGCGCTCGGTGATCTGGCGGTAATAGGCAGCGCCCCCTTCAATGCTCTGGCGGGCATTGTTGCGGTCAGCCACTCCCATGTCCGAGGCAGTTCCCTGCGTCAGCATCATCATGCCCTGCACACCGGTCGGGGAGATGGCATTGGGCTGCCAGCGTGATTCCTGATAGGCGATTGCTGCCAGCAGGCGCCAGTCCATGCTGTGGGCATCTGCATTCTTCCTGAAGATGTCTTCGTAGCGCGGCAGTTTCTGGTTCATGTCGCGCTGGAAGCTTTTCACGGAGTAGGGGTCAAAGGTGTCGCCTTGACTGTAAAAGGCGACCAGACGATCCAGGGTACCGTCGGCCTGCTTGCGTGCCAGAAAGGCCTGGGCGGCCTTGAACAGGCTCTGGTCACGGGTCTTGACGAGTGCCCAGCCCAGCTCACTGTTGTCCTGCAGGTTGAGGGAGACGCCAAGATTGGGGAAAAGGGCACGGCGTGCATCAAACTCACTGGAGTTCAGGGCCACATAATCAAGATCACCGGTCACGACCTGGTCCAGCAGCAGTAGGGGATCGGTATCTTCAAACTCGATGATGGTCAGGTCCGGGCGCCAGCGCGTCATGGTCTTGAGGCGGACGGACTCGGTAGAGCCGGCAATGACACCGATGCGGGCATTGCCAAGATCATCAAAGCGGGACGGCAGCGGACGATCCAGTCGCTGGACCAGTTGCTCGCTCACGGCCATGTAAGGCTCGGCGACACGCAGGCGCTTCAGGCGGGGGTCATCCGTGGCCAGGCCAGTGATGGCGATGTCGGCATGGTTATGGCGAATGGCATCAATGACACTGCCGGCATCGGGCGCGTTCTCAAGCACAAGCTTCACACCAAGCTCTTCGGCAAACAGCTGCGCCAGCTCGTACTGGAAGCCGCGGGCACCGTCAGGCGTATTCTGGAAGGTCGTCGGGCCGCTCGTTCCGGCCAAGGTCAGTACGCCGCGCTGCTGCACGTGCTGCAGGGCAGTGGTGGCTGGCTTCAGATGAAAAATGGTGAAGAGAAGTGCGCTGAAAAACACACCGCGAGCCATGATCTTCAGGCTTTGCGCGGGGTTTGGCAGTCTGGTTCGTAGCGCCTGGAAGCCGCTAGACATCCTTAGTACCTCGTTCGGTTTACCGTTAATGCCAGTTGCATGCACACGCTGCATTGCACCCGTCGTCGCGTTTACCCTAGGGGGTGTTTCGGTAGCCAGTGGGCTCACCAAAGCGCGTTGCCGAACCTGCCAACAGCAGGGTCTCAACGCGAGGTCGGGCGAAATCTATCGACCACTTCACATTATGTCTAGACCTTGACAGCACAATCTGCCAAGAATTGTCCGACAATATTGTGGCGATCTGACCGGTTGCCCACCCTGCCGGGTGTCCTGAAACCCCCGATTCCAGTATGATTGCGGCCTGCTCCAAGCCGCTTTTACCGTTTGTCGTCTGACCCACCATTCAGCGGCCAACGAGAGAGACAACCCCTATTTCGCCGTTTTCCGAGAGACCGACATGCTCATCCTGCCTGGTTCCCTGGCGCTTTCCGCTTTCCGACAGAACCGACTGCTGCGCGACCTGAAGGCCTTGTTGCCCCGGGTGACCTCCGTTCACGCCCGGTTCATGCACCTGGTGGATGGCCAGCCGGATGCCGAGGGGCATCGTCGACTGGAAGAGCTGCTGCACTACGGTGAGGGCTTTGCTGCCCGGGATGCGGGAGAGCTTTTTCTGGTAGTGCCGCGACCCGGTACCATTTCGCCCTGGTCATCAAAGGCGACTGATATTGCACGCAATTGCGGTGTTGGCGGCGTGCACCGTATTGAGCGTGCAACAGCCTTCTATATAGAAGGAGGTCCTTTCTCGCCAGAGGAGCGCAACCTGCTGTCAGCAAAGCTGCATGACCGCATGACACAGGCCGTGCTGGCCGGTCTTGATGAAGCTGCCGTGCTGTTTCGTGCAGAAGAGCCCCGGCCACTGTCGTTTGTGGATATTCTCGCGGGCGGTCGTGCTGCCCTCGAAGCGGCCAATCGGGAAAAGGGCTTTGCGCTGTCCGATGACGAGATTGATTACCTCGTAGAGAACTTCATTGCACTCAAGCGCAATCCTACGGATGTCGAGCTGATGATGTTCGCGCAGGCGAACTCGGAACACTGCCGTCACAAGATTTTCAATGCGGACTGGATCATCGACGGCGAACAGCAGGATCGCTCGCTGTTCCAGATGATCAAGAACACCTATGCCTGTGCGCCGGACAACATCCTGTCTGCTTACAAGGACAATGCCGCGGTCATCACCGGGCATCATGCGGCCCGCTTCTATCCGGATGCGGGCTCGCACCAGTACCGCTTCAGTGATGAAGACGTGCATATCCTGATGAAGGTGGAAACGCACAATCACCCGACAGCGATCTCGCCTTTTCCTGGCGCATCAACCGGCTCTGGTGGCGAAATCCGTGATGAGGGCGCAACCGGACGTGGCGGCAAGCCCAAGGCCGGCCTGACCGGTTTCTCTGTTTCCAACCTGAAGATTCCCGGTTTTGTACAGCCGTGGGAGCAGGATTACGGCAAACCCAACCGTATCGTGACCGCCCTCGACATCATGATCGAAGGACCGCTCGGTGGTGCCGCCTTCAATAACGAGTTCGGCCGCCCGGCGCTCTGTGGTTATTTCCGCAGCTTTGAAATGAGCGTGAACGGCCTGAGTGGCCCGGAAGTGCGCGGCTATCACAAGCCGATCATGATTGCCGGCGGTTACGGCAATATTCGCGGCGACCATGTACAGAAAAACCCGATCCAGCCCGGCGATCAGCTGATTGTGCTGGGTGGTCCGGCACTGCTGATCGGTCTGGGTGGCGGTGCAGCATCCTCCGTGGCCAGTGGCACCAGTGCAGAAAGCCTGGATTTTGCCTCCGTGCAGCGTGACAACCCTGAAATGGAGCGCCGGTGTCAGGAGGTTCTCGATGTGTGCTGGGCCATGGGTGACAACAACCCCATCGTTTCCGTCCATGACGTTGGCGCGGGTGGCCTCTCCAACGCCATGCCGGAGCTGGTGCACGAGCATGATCTCGGCGCTGCGCTGAACCTGCGCGCCATTCCCAATCTCGAGCCGGGCCTGCGCCCGGTGGAAATCTGGTGCAACGAAGCACAGGAGCGTTATGTGCTGGCGGTATCGCCAGTGCGCCTTGCCGAGTTTGAAGCCATTTGCGCGCGTGAGCGTTGCCCGTTTGCGGTACTGGGCGAAGCGACGGCTGTGCAGCAGCTGACTGTGGCCGATCCACATTTCGGTAATCATCCGGTCGACATGCCCATGCAGGTCTTGCTGGGCAAGGCGCCCCGCATGCTGCGCAGTGTTGAACGCAAGACGCTGGAGCAGTCGGCGCTTGACCTGTCTGGCATTGATATAAAGGAGGCGGCACTCCGGGTGTTGCGCTTGCCGTCGGTGGCCAGCAAGTCTTTCCTTATCACGATTGGTGACCGCTCCATTACCGGGCTTGTTGCACGGGAGCAGATGGTAGGCCCGTGGCAGGTGCCGGTGGCAGACTGTGCGGTGACGGCGACCGGCTTCAATACCTATACCGGCGAGTCAATGTCCATGGGTGAACGAACCCCGTTGGCACTGATTGATGCAGCCGCCAGCGCACGCATGGCGGTGGGTGAGGCACTGACCAATATCGCTGCATCGCAAATCAGCAAGATTGCGGACATCAAGCTGTCGGCCAACTGGATGGCCGCTGCCGGTCATGGCAAGGAAGACGAGAACCTGTTTGATGCAGTAAAGGCTGTCGGCATGGAAATCTGCCCTCAGCTGGGTATCGCCATTCCGGTAGGCAAGGACTCCCTGTCCATGCGTACCGTGTGGGATGACGGTACGGAAAAGAAGGCGGTGACGGCACCGCTGTCACTGGTGATCACGGCATTTGCGCCGGTAACCGATGTGCGCAAGACGCTGACACCCCAACTGCTTACTGACAAGGGTGACACAGTCCTGCTGCTGGTGGATCTGGGGGCTGGCCGGAATCGTCTCGGCGGCTCGGCGCTGGCACAGGTTTACAGCCAGATCGGTAACCAGGCACCGGATGTGGATGATGCGGATCTGCTCAAGGCGTTCTTTGTGACGGTGCAGACACTCAATGCCAATGGTCGCCTGCTTGCCTATCACGATCGCAGTGACGGCGGTCTTTTTGCGGCAGTGACGGAAATGGCATTTGCCGGTCGTACCGGGGTGTCGCTGGATATCAGTGGCGATCTGCTGCCTGTCCTGTTCAATGAGGAGCTGGGAGCGGTCCTGCAAGTCACTGCTGCCGACGCCGCGATCGTGCTGGAAACATTCTCTGTTGCGGGAGTGCCGGCAAAGAAGATTGGCACGCTGAACGCCAGTGATGCTGTGCAGATCCGTCATGATGGTGTCATGGTTTTTGATGCCGCCCGTGCCGGTCTGCAGCGCATTTGGACGGAGACCAGTTATCGCATTCAGGCCATGCGTGACAATGCGGATTGTGCGCAGCAGGAGTTTGATCGCCTGCTGGAAACCGGTGATACCGGCCTGCAGGTTGCACTCACGTACGATGTGAATGAAAACATTGCCGCCTCCTTTATCAGCACTGGCGTACGTCCGAAAATCGCCGTCCTGCGCGAACAGGGCGTCAATGGCCAGATCGAAATGGCCGCAGCGTTTGACCGTGCCGGCTTCAATGCCGTGGATGTGCACATGAGTGACATCATCAACGGACGCGTCAGCCTGAAGGATTTCAAGGGACTGGTTGCCTGCGGCGGCTTTTCCTACGGCGATGTGCTCGGTGCTGGTGGAGGCTGGGCACGTTCGGCGCTTTTCAATCCGCGCGCACGAGACGAGTTTGCGGCGTTCTTCGCCCGTCTGGATACGTTCTCGCTCGGTGTGTGTAATGGCTGCCAGATGCTGTCGCAGCTGAAGGATCTTATTCCCGGTGCCGATGCCTGGCCGCGTTTTGTGCGCAATACCAGCGAGCAGTTCGAAGCTCGTACCGTCATGGTGGAAGTGAAGAACTCCCCTTCCGTATTGCTGGCCGGAATGGCCGGATCACGCATGCCCATTGCCGTGGCTCATGGAGAAGGTCGTATCAGTGATGCGGCTGAACGCATGGCGGCATTGGCGGGTAGCGGGCTGGTGGCGGTGGGATATGTGGATAATCAGGGGCGCCCGACAGAAACATACCCGCTTAATCCGAATGGCTCGCTCCTCGGCATTACCGGTGTGACCAGTATCGATGGTCGCGCCACTATCATGATGCCGCATCCTGAGCGTGTGTTCCGTGCCGTGCAGCACAGCTGGTATCCGGATGAGTGGAAGGAAGACGGCTCCTGGATGCGCCTGTTCCGTAATGCCCGTGTTTTTGTCGGCTGACGAGCTTGTGGGCCAAGTGTTATTGAGCGGGGACGCAAATGTACAAGATCACATTCTATGTTCCCGAAACGCATCTTGATGACGTAAAGGCTGCGCTGTTTGCGGCAGGGGCGGGGCGTGTCGGTGCCTACGACAGCTGCGCCTGGCAGGTGAAGGGGCAGGGACAGTTCCGCCCGCTTGCCGGCAGCAATCCCTTTATCGGGCATCAGGGTGTGGTCGAGCAGGTTGATGAGTACAGGGTTGAGCTGGTCTGCGATGAGGCCTGCGTGCAGGATGCACTCGCCGCGCTCAAACGGACTCATCCGTATGAAGAACCTGCTTATGATGTCGTGCGCCTGCTGGATTTGTGACAGCGGCATTCTATTGCGGTATCGTGACGCCGGAACTGCTGTACGGCTTGATGGGATGTAAGGGATGGCTGAACGTACCGATGCGCACATAATGCTGCGCCTGATTTATCAGGCAATGCTTAATGCCGGCCTTCCGGCCGAGGCGGTGCTGGCAAAGGCTGGTGTCGCCCTGCAGCGTCTGGATGACCCTTCCGCGCGCACACCTAATGCGGCGCAAACCCTGTTCTGGCAGTCTGCCGAAGATGTTTCCCGTGATCCCCATGTCGGACTGCATCTGGGTGCGCATCTCCCCCTTTATCGCGGACAGGTTCTTGAGTATCTCTTTACGTCCAGTCCCAGCTTTGGTGATGGCCTCAAGCGCGCCATGGCCTTTCATCGATTGTTGAGTGATGTGGTCGCGGGTCAGCTGGTGGTGGATGACCGGCATTGCTACCTTGTCGGCATGGCAGGCCCCAAGGCCAACCGTCATTTTGCCGAGTGTCTGGCTGCCGGGATGATCCAGTTTTTCCGTTTTGTCACGGATAACCAGTTTCAGCCACTGGGTGTGCACTTCGAGCATTCGGAAGGGGCCCCCAAGGAAGAGTACGAGCGTATTTACGGTTGCCCGGCGACACTTGGGTGTGCGGAGTACCGCCTCTACTTTAATCGGGAAGTGCTTGAGCACCGTATCTGGCAGGCCGAACCGCGCCTGTTGCGTCTGCATGAGCAGCTCGCCAACGAGCAGCTCGCCGAGCTTGAGCGGCATGATCTGGTGGCAGAGGTGAAGCGTGCCATTGGTGAAATGCTGGAGAGTGGCGATACCAGTCTTGAGGCTGTTGCCAGGCGCCTTGGACTGCCGCCCCGTCGCCTGCGCAGCCAGCTGGCCGAGGCCAATACCAGTTTCAACCAGATTCTGGCGGATTACCGTTCACGCCTGTCACGCCGTCTGCTGGCAAAGACCGATGAGCCTATCGAGCAGATTGTCTATCTCACCGGCTTTTCCGAGCCCAGTACGTTCTACCGGGCTTTCAAGCGCTGGACCAACGAAACACCGGTCGAGTACAGAAAGCGCAAGCGTGAGCAGGCAGCCAGGCGCTGATCAGTGCCCATCCGGGTCGCCGGCAGCATCTGCCCCGTTCCGTGGGGGCCAGAAAAAACTCCCCGGCTTTTGCATGAATCGTCCCGCGATCATCCCGGCCAGCGGCCACCACTGGGTGTAGCGTACCCGTCGTGATTTCAATGCGACCATCATTGCCAGCGAGAAACTCACCACCAGATTGGTCATGCCGATGGCGGCTACGCCAAGCAGGCTGATGACTATCGTGTATAGCGGCAGCTGGTGGTCTGATCCGACCAGTGCAAATGAGAAATAGGCTGACGAGAAAGTGATGTGCCGGATATCCAGCGGGAGTCCGAGAATGAAGCCTATCGTTCCCATGCTGCCCAGCATCAGGCCAAAATAGAAGTTGCCGGCCAGTGCCCCAAGATTAATGCCAATGTAAGCACTAAAGCGGTCAAGACGTTCCTGTCCCAGTATTCGTTGCAGGAACCTGTGCTGCTGAAGTCGCTCGGGAATGCGGTTGTACAGGCACTTGTTGTCGTAGTAGCCGGAAATCAGCCCGGACAGGAACAGGCATACGCCCGCAATGGCCGCATGAAAAATCGCCAGGCTTGCGACCGGGTTGAGCTCATGAGTCAGCTGCGCGGATTTTTCTGCATTGGCCAGATGCTCTCCTGTGGCAAACCACCATAGCCATGCGATGGCGTAGGCAGTGGGAATGGAGAGTGCGACATTGCCAAGGATGGCAATGAACTGTGTGCGGAATACATTCACGCAAAGATCGGCAAGGCCATCGAGCTTCTGCTCTTTTTGTGCCTCACTGATGCTGGCGGCAATGCGCGAGGCGGTCATCGCAGGTTGTTTGGTGGCGATGGTGAAGTGCAGTGCATGAACCAGCATGAAGCCAAGTGAGTAGTTCATGCTGTAGATGAAGGCGGCGCCCAATGGCGCAAGCGCAAGCTTGCCCGCCAACACCTTGATCATGGCCATGAAGCCGACAATCAGGCCTGCTCCCATGCCCGAGCGCAGCATGCTGAAGTAGCCCGGGCGACTGGTCGTGACATAGTGCTCGCCCGTGTTTCCGGCATGCTCTGTTATCTGCAGCGCAAGCAACTCCGTGTGGGTTGAAAACAGGTCACGCAGGCTGAACTTCCTGTTGTCTGCCGTGACGAGTTCCTTGAACAGTTGCACGATGATGAGGTTGCGGGACTCACCAGAGCTTTCCAGAAGGCATAACAGTCTTTCTGTGCGCGTCAGCATCTGGCTGATGCGCACCAGCAGTTGGGTGAGGCTGATGCTTATACCGGTGCCGCGAGCATGCTTCCGGACTTTCTGCAGGATGTCCCGGCATTGTGCGATCAGCACCAAGGCCTGTTTTTCGTCACTGCGTACACTGCGCTGGCCGGTCAGGAATTCGTGATATTCATTTACGTAATCACTTATTTCGTCATTCAGGCCAAGAAACGGCGAGCCGTACTGTTCAATGGCTGGATGGATGCGTGTCAGCTGGTTTTCCAGCCCAAGGCCCGTCAGGCGATGCGACAGTGTGGTAAGCGCCTCGAGGATTTCGAGTACGGGCTTTTGTACTATCGTGTTGTCGTGCAGTTCATTAAAGTGAAGCGCAGACAGCAGTCGGGTCCATGGCTGGTCGTCCAGGCCGGCAATCCATTCCCAGTCATCACGGCGATGAAAGAGCAGGCTGAATA
>JBASJP010000304.1:0-10799 GCA_049655345.1 Moraxellaceae bacterium | reverse complement strand
GAGCGTGAGCGTGGCATCACCATCAAGGCGCACTCGGTCACCCTGTACCACACGTCCAGAAAAGACGGGCAGCGTTACCAGCTCAATTTCATTGATACCCCCGGTCATGTGGATTTCTCCTATGAAGTGTCGCGTTCGCTGGCGGCCTGTGAAGGGGCCTTGCTGGTAGTGGATGCGGCGCAGGGTGTGGAAGCTCAATCGGTCGCCAATTGCTATACCGCTCTCGACCAGGGGCTGGAAGTGATGCCCGTGCTGAACAAGATTGACCTGCCGCAGGCCAATCCCGATGCGGTGTGTGCCGAGATCGAGGAAGTGATCGGCGTTGATGCAACCGATGCCTGTCAGGTGTCAGCCAAAACCGGACTGGGTGTGCCAGAGCTGCTGGATGCCCTGGTGGAGCGGATTCCAGGCCCGGTGGGGGATCGGGATGCCCCCCTGCAGGCGCTGATCATCGACTCCTGGTTTGACAATTATCTGGGCGTGGTATCGCTGGTACGTATCAAGAATGGTCGCGTGAAAAAGGGCGACAAGATTCTGGTGAAAAGCACTGGCCAGACCCATCTGGTGACCAGTGTCGGCGTGTTTACGCCCAAGCACAGCGAAACCGGTTCGCTTGAGGCTGGTGAAGTTGGTTTTGTGATTGCCGGTATCAAGGATATTTTTGGTGCACCGGTCGGTGACACCCTCACGCTTTCCACGACGCCCAATGTCGACATGCTGCCTGGCTTCAAGAAGGTCAAGCCGCAGGTCTATGCCGGACTGTTTCCCATCACCTCGGACGATTACGAGCCGTTCCGCGATGCGCTGGCCAAGCTGAAGCTGAATGACTCGGCGCTGTTTTATGAGCCTGAGTCATCCGATGCACTTGGGTTCGGCTTTCGTTGCGGCTTTCTGGGTATGCTGCACATGGAGATTGTGCAGGAGCGCCTGGAGCGCGAATACAATCTGGATCTCCTCACGACGGCACCCACAGTAATCTATGAAATCGTCAAGAAAAACGGCGATGTTGTGCATGTGGATAACCCCTCCAAGCTCCCGGATATCGGTTCTGTGGAAGAGTTCCGCGAACCGATTGCCGAATGCCATATTCTCGTTCCACCAGAGTATCTGGGCGATGTGATCAAGTTAGCCCAGGACCGTCGTGGCGTGCAGAAAAACATGCTGTTTCACGGCAAGCAGGTGGCCGTTACCTACGACATTCCGTTGGGCGAAGTGGTGCTGGACTTCTTTGATCGCCTGAAATCGGCATCGCGCGGTTATGCCTCGCTGGATTACGCGTTCAGCCGCTTTGAGCCGGCAAAGCTGGTGCGTGTCGATATTCTCATCAATGGTGAGCGTGTTGATGCACTGGCAATGATCTGTCATGTCGATAATGCGCGGTATCGTGGTAATGCCATTACCGAGAAAATGAAAGAGCTGATTCCGCGCCAGATGTTCGATGTTGCCATTCAGGCGGCCATTGGTAATCAGGTGGTTGCGCGTCAGACAGTGAAGGCCATGCGCAAGGATGTGCTTGCCAAGTGCTATGGCGGTGATGTCAGTCGGAAAAGAAAGCTTCTGGAAAAGCAGAAGGAAGGCAAGAAGCGCATGAAGCAGGTGGGCAGCGTGGAGATTCCACAGGAAGCTTTCCTTGCTGTGCTCAAGGTCGATAAATAAAAAATCGCTCTGGCCGAACAAGAATTTTACGAGGGTTATATGGATCTGGATTTTGCACTCATTCTGACGGTAGCAGTTCTGGTGGCGGGGGTGATCTGGGGGGGGGATGCCCTTCTGTTCAGGCCAGCAAGGCGCAAGCGTGCGAATGATGTCGAAGCTGAAATACGGGCAAGACTGCTCTCTGAAGAGCAAGAGGGCACCATGATTGCCCCGACGGAACTGAATGCGGCGATTCAGGATGCACGCGCTCGCGAAATGCGTGAGTCGACCCTTGTCGAGTATGCACACTCCTTCTTTCCCGTACTTTTTGTGGTGTGGGCATTGCGTTCCTTTCTGGTTGAGCCCTTCACCATCCCTTCCGGCTCGATGTTACCCACGCTGCAGATTGGCGACTATATTCTGGTCAACAAGTTCAGCTATGGGTTGCGCCTGCCAGTGATCGGTACCGAGATTGTGCCGCTTGCCAAACCTGAGCGTGGTGACATCATGGTGTTCAAGTATCCCGAACAGCCACGGATCAACTTCATCAAGCGGGTGGTCGGAGTGCCAGGCGACCGTGTCGTGGTCAAGGCCGGACGAGTCTGGGTGAACGGGAAGGAACTGTCCCGGGAAGAGGTTGCGCTCCCCGATGCCGAGTCCTGGGAAATCTACTTCAGGGAGGTGGACGGGGCGGTTTCGCACATGATCCGTCACGAGGCCGGCCGTGAGTCCATGAGCCCCGAGCGCGAGTGGGAAGTCCCGGCGGAGAGCTATTTCATGCTGGGGGACAACCGGGATAACAGCCGCGACAGCCGGTTTTGGGGCTATGTGCCGGACCGTTATATCGTCGGCAAGGCCTTTTTCATCTGGATGCACAAGAAGCCGGGCTGGAATTTGCCGGAGTTTGGTCGCAATGGTAAGGTCATCTGAGTCATTGATAATAATAACTCATACTTGAGGAGCTGCTTCATGCAAACTCGTCGCAGACAGTCTGGCATGTCCTATGTGGGCGTGATGTTCATCATCATGATTATTGGTGGCGCCATCAAGCTGATAGCAGCTGTTGGTCCTGCGTATTACGATTATTACACGATTGATAAAATCATTAGTGCGCTGTATCGGGAGGGTCGTGCAGGAAGTATTGATGACTTCAAGCGTGGCCTGTCTGACCGTTTCCAGATAAACAACATCCGTGACAAATCAGTCGATGATTTCAGTTACAGCATGGATGGAGGCTCGCTTGTTGTGGAGCTTGATTATGAATCCCGCAGCAAACTGGTCGGTAACCTTGACCTGATTGCGCACTTCCAGAAGACGTATGGTAGTGACGACGCAGAAGAGTGAAGAAAACAGGCGTCTGCTCAGAACGCTTGGTTATGTGTTCAACGATTCTGCGTGGCTGGAGCTGGCGCTGACGCATCGTAGTGTCAGCGGCTCCCGCAATAATGAGCGTCTCGAGTTTCTGGGGGATGCCATTCTCAATTTTGTTGTTGCCGATATCCTTTTTCAGCGCTTTCCCCAGGAAAAAGAGGGGCGACTTTCCCGCTTGCGCGCCTCACTGGTCAAGCAGGATACCCTTGCCTCGGTTGCCCGGGATCTCAAGCTGGGCGATTATCTTCGTCTTGGGCCGGGCGAGCTCAAGAGTGGCGGCTACCGGCGTGATTCCATTCTCGCTGATACGGTTGAAGCGCTGCTGGGGGCGATTTATCAGGATTGCGGCGACATGACGGTGTGTGCCGGCCGGATAGAGGCATGGTTCGGCAGCAGGCTGGATGATGCGGGCCAGGAAGCCATCATCAAGGATTCAAAAAGCCGCCTGCAGGAGTATCTGCAGTCCAGGCGTTTGCCGCTCCCGGCCTATACGGTAACGGCCGTCGAGGGAGAGGCACATAACCAGAGCTTTCAGGTCTGTTGCGCAGTGCATGGTCTGGAATCTCCCACCGAGGGTAGCGGGCTCACCCGGCGTCATGCCGAGCAGGATGCCGCCGCTCAGGCACTTCAATTACTGGGTATCAATGATGAGTAATGACGACAACGTCATCAACAGTTTCTTTGGAAAATCGGCCGAGACAGCGGCCGATTTTCGTTGTGGCTATGTGGCGATTGTCGGGCGTCCCAATGTCGGAAAATCCACACTACTGAACCATATTCTCGGGCAGAAGCTCAGCATTACCTCGCGCAAGCCGCAGACGACGCGACATCGTATCCTGGGCATCGTGACGAAGGAAAAGTCCCAAACGGTTTATGTTGATACGCCAGGTATCCATGGCGAGGAGCGCAAGGCCATCAACCGCTATATGAACCGTGCAGCGACATCGGCATTGCGTGATGTTGATCTGGTACTGTTTGTGGTTGACGGGCTCAAGTGGACGCCTGATGACGAACTTGTCATGGAAAAGATCAAGGCGGTATCGGTGCCGGTGATGCTGCTGATCAACAAGGTCGACACCATTGAGGACAAGGAGGTATTGCTGCCCCGCATTAACGAGCTGGTGGCGCAGTATGGCTTTGTCGAGGTTGTGCCGCTGTCTGCCCTTAAGGGGCATAACGTGGATCGCCTGCAGGAACTGGTAGAGGCTCGTCTGCCATTTTCACCGCCATTCTTCAGGGAGGACCAGATAACTGATCGTTCCCCGCGGTTTCTGGCGGCCGAGACAATCCGCGAAAAGGTCATGCGTCAGCTGGGGGATGAAGTCCCTTATGAAATCACGGTGGAAATCGAGGAGTTCAAGCAGGAAGGCAAGCTCAAGCGGATCAGTGCACTGATCCTGGTTGAGCGTGACGGGCAGAAGGCGATTGTGATTGGTGATGGTGGTCAGCGTCTGAAACGCATCGGTACCGATGCGCGCCTGGACATGGAGAAGCTGTTTGGGGGCAAGGTCATGCTGACGCTCTGGGTCAAGGTGAAGGGCGGCTGGTCGGATGACGAACGTGCCCTGAAAAGTCTGGGTTACGACGATTGAGGGGCGGGCCGGCATGACAGCATTGCTGCATGCGTATTTCCTGCACACGCGCCCATATCGTGAAACCAGTGTGCTGGTGGATCTTTTTACGGCCGAGGCTGGTCGTGTCGGTGGTATCTGGCGTGGGGGCCGACGAGCAAAGCGCAGCATTCCCCAGCTGTTCCAGCCCCTGCTGGTTGATCTGCAGGGCAGTGGGGAGTTGAAGACGCTGCGTCAGGTCGAACCGGCCGGCCCGGCACTCATGCTGGCCGGGCCAGCGCTTTTCAGTGGCTTTTATCTTAACGAGCTGCTGAACCGCTTGTTGCCGCGCGATGAAGTCCAGTACGGGCTGTTTGCCGGTTATGCCCAGATACTGGGTGAGCTGGCTGAAGGGGCCGCCGTTGAGTCACGACTGCGTTACTTTGAACGGCAGCTGCTTGATGTTCTCGGCTATGGCATCGATTTCACGCATGATGCCGGGTCTGACGGCATGATCATTGAAGGATTGCATTATGATTTTCATCCGGAGCGAGGCTTTGTGCGAGTTTCCCCGGGAGCTTCCGCCTTTCCCGGGGCGGTGTTGTTAGGGCTGGCCACGAGTGAGACCCTGTCTCTCGAGGGTTTGCAAGTGCTCAAGCTGGTCCACCGGCGGGCACTGGCCCGGCTGCTCGGAAACAAGCCACTGAAGAGCCGGGAACTTTTTCTGGCCTTGCGCTGATTTTTTAGGAGAGCTTCATGTCCCGTCCGATTTTGCTGGGCGTCAATATCGATCATGTGGCGACCTTGCGGCAGGCCCGTGGGACACGCTACCCCGATCCGATACAGGCCGCACTGGTGGCTGAGGAGGCGGGAGCGGATGGTATTACGCTGCATCTGCGTGAAGACCGTCGACATATCCAGGACCGGGACCTGCGGCTGATGGCTCAGGTGCTGCAGACGCGCATGAATTTCGAGTGTGCGGTGACCGAGGAAATGTTGCGATTTGCCGAAGAAATCCGGCCGGCCCATGTCTGTCTGGTGCCGGAAAAGCGCGAGGAGCTCACCACGGAAGGCGGGCTTGATGTCGTGGGACAGTTTGAAAAGGTGCAGTCTGCCTGCCAGCGTCTGGGACGGCTCGGGATTGATGTCTCGCTGTTCATCGATGCGGATGCGGCCCAGATTGATGCCGCCGCCCGTGCGGGTGCTCCAACGATCGAGATTCATACGGGTGCTTATGCCGAGGCAGCAAGTCCGGAGCAGGTGGCGCTGGAGTTTGCGCGCATTCGTGATGCAGTGACCTATGCCAGTGGTCGTCTGGTGGTTAATGCCGGGCATGGCCTGCACTATCACAACACCCAGCCGATTGCGGCGCTGACAGGTATTAACGAGCTCAATATTGGTCACGCCATTGTGGCGCGCGCCATTTTCAGCGGACTGGCCGGGGCTGTGCGTGATATGAAGGCGCTTATGCAGCAGGCACGTCAGGAAGCGGTATTACAGGCATTGCAAAAGCCGACGTAATGTAGCCGTCAGCTAAAAAAGCCGGCATCAGCCGGCTTTTTTTGTGCAAAGAGCTCAATTGCCAGGGCGGAACCGGCGAAGCATCGGGCTACGGCTGACAAAGTCCAGTGCGCCCGGGGTAAAGCGCTTGGCCCCATAAAGTACCCATGCCTCCGGACTGACGGGCACGACAGCACGATTATGCTCAATTGCTCCCAGAATGGCATCGGCCACCAGATCAGGCCCGTAATTGCGTTTGCGATAGAGCTCCACAATCTTTTCCTGTGCCTGTCCGGTTGATCCACGCATGCGGCTGCTGGCCACAATGCCGGTATTGATCACGCCAGGACAAATTGCACTGACGCCGACACCCTTGTGGGCCATTTCGGCCCGTAATGCCTCGGAGAGGCCCATGACAGCATGTTTGCTCGCCGAGTAGGCGGTCATGTCTGGTGCAGCGTAGTAACCTGCGGCCGACGCCAGATTAATGATGTGTCCGTGTCCGTTGGCCACCATGGCGGGTGCAAACAGCTTGCAGCCATGCACGACCCCCATCACGTTGATGCCCAGCACCCACTGCCAGTCATCAACAGTGGTGCTGAGGAAGTCGCCCGCCATACCGACGCCGGCATTGTTCACCAGAATGTCGAGGGCACCGTGCTTCTTTAGGACCTTGGCGGCCATTGCCTGCATGTCATCCCAGTCGGCGACATCCACGATATGCGTGTCGACGCCACTGGCCCCAAGTCGGCGAGCTTCGCTGGCCGTTTGCTCCAGCCCCTCAGGATTAAGGTCGCTGATGATCAGCGTGGCGCCCAGCTCGGCCAGTTGCAGTGTGGTGGCTCTGCCAATCCCGCTGCCAGCCCCTGTAACAAGGACTTTCTTGCCACCAAAAAATGCCTGTCGCTTATGCTTGCTCATGGGAGGTACCTCAAACAGACAGGCAGCATCAGGGTTGCAGTTCGATACTGCCTGATACATTGATGGTAAGGCGTGTTTCTCCTCCGGCAAATGCGGGGGAAGGCGCGGATTCAGCATCCATGACCTTGGAGGCTCGCATCATGACAGGCTGCGGCATGTTGCCTCCCGCTGTACCTATTCCCATCTGGACAAGTTTGAAGCTCTTGGCGTTCCAGGCCTTGCGAATGGTGTCGGCACGGGTACGGAAGTTGTCGATGGCTTCAGTTGTCAGGGTGTCTTCAAGCTTCTGGCGGGTGTCAGGGGCTACTGAAAAGCTGATGCCATTCAGCTGCAGCTTTTCCTGAAGCACGCCGATCAGTTCGCCAGCCGCCTTGAAGTCCCTGGACTCAAGGCGGATTTCAGAGCGACCACGCCAGCTCTCCAGTTTGCTGCTTGATGTGATGGTGCTGCCATAGATGGGCCAAGACTGCTGATTGCCGCTGCTGGCTTTGACTGTCGGGTAGGCAGCAGATTTTTTCAGGGCATCGTTGATGGCGAGGGTCAGTTGTTGCGCCAGACGCCCCGGGTTCTTGTCACTCAGCTCAATGCTCAGTGTGGCATTCAGCTGGTCATTGGCAATTTCACGGGCCACTTCGGTTGAAAAATCAACACGCTGATAGATCGGTGTTTCAGCCATGGCGGTGAGTGCTGTACTGGCGAGCAGAAGGCCGGTGGCCAGGCGTAATGAGAAGGCAGACATGATTTTCTCCAGTGGACGATCAGGCAGAGAACTGTAGTAGTGGGGCGTTCCATAAGCTCCCATCTGGGTCCGGGAGCAGGGATGACGGTCTCGTCAAACACTGTCGGATGCAAGTGTATTTTTGCACAGGACAGGCATATCTCTGGCGTGGGTATGCCGGTATTGCCGGGATGCTGTCTGTCTTTGTCAGTAATGCCGCTTTTTCGCCGAGTCCATGTGCAGTGCAATCCAGGCAAAAGCGCAGAGCAGTGTAAACAGCATGGCGTTTGCAGGAATATAGTGATTGAAGTCGACACTGGCATGGATCAGCAGGCTGATTATTCCCATCATGGCTGCAAATGCCATTCCGCGGAGTAGCTGATCATGGCGTGTCCGCTGGGCACGGACGGCAGCCCACAGGCTGCCCAGCGCCATCAGGGCAAAAAGGGCAGCACCAATGACGCCGTACTCACCGAGTATCTGCAGGTAGTCGTTGTGGGCAAAATCGAAAAACGGGCCGACATCTGCGGTGCGATATGCCGGAAACTGGCTGCCAAAGCTGCCAGCACCACTGCCGGTCAGCCAATGATCCCTGATCCAGTGCAAGGCATTTGCGTTTACATCAAGGCGAACCTCTTCACCAAGCTGGGTCTGCCCGATCCGGGTTGCCAGTTTTTTCAGGCCGAACCATGTGCTCACGATGAAAAGATCAATAACTATCATGCTGGCAAACAGGATAATCAGTGACCGTGATGCTTTCCGGTAGATGACAATGCCTGCAAGGGCACTGACTCCCATGCTGGCAAAGAAAGCAGCATTACCCATGCGTGAATAGGTCATGACAAGTGCAATGACCATAATGACAACAAAAAGCCGGATCCGGGCCTTTCCCTCCAGCAGCGCCCGCAAAAAGCGCCGGCTGTGCTCGCGCCAGCCGTTACTTCGTGATGACCTCAGGCTGGCAATCAGAAGCCCTATGCCGACCGCAAGGCACATTTCCAGATAGCCGGCCAGATGGTTCCGGTTTACAAATGTTCCGGTCGTCGAGTCCTTGAACGGGTTGATGATCTTGAGTCCCAGTACATCAAAACCCGGTCCCCCCAGCGTGACCAGCACTGCGTAAACAGCTTGAATGACGCCACTCAGCACAATGACCTGTGCCGTCTTTTCCAGCCGGTCGCGGGAGGAAACCAGTTGGGTGGCGCAGAAGAAGGCAAGGGCATATGCCAGGCTTTTTTGCAGTGCCAGGACAGTGGACGTTGTATTGGTGGAAAGGCTCTGCATGCCGACAGGCAGCAGTTGAGCCAGTGTCCAGAGTGCAATGCCGGCAAGAAGGCCAAGGGGAAATACTGATTTGCGCAGGCTGGTGCTCAGGCCAATGCGGCCATTGGCAATTTGCCAGCAGAGGCCTGCCGCGATCAGCGCCAGCCACAGTTGCAGGAACTGCATTGCCCACACCCTGTTGCTGCCCAGAGGAATCGGGGCCCAGACCAGCAAGGTACAGAAAGCAATAAACAGGCGGCGATCGGCAGGCAAAGCAGAGTCCATTCGTTGCCTCTCCCTTAATGAAAAGGGCCAGATGACTGGCCCTTTTATTATATGCAGTGAACCAAAGCCTTAGTTGGGGCTGGCAGTGCTCTCGCCGCCGCCACCACCACCACCAGCACTGGGTGCACTGATCGGATTTGTTGAGGTATTGGTCGGGCCACCGACCAGAGTCGAGCCTGACTTGCCATCTTTTGATGCGCTGGCAAGTGTTACGTTGGCCGCCTTGCTGGCGGATGTGATTGACTCTTCAGGTACGCCCTTTTCCCGGGCAACCTTGGCAATATCCTCTGCCTGGCGTGGCGCCACGGCAAATGCAGCTGTCAGTACATCCTTGGCGGGTGCTTTGGCATCAAGTGCTACCCGCACATAGTGCGTGGCCTTGTCTGGCTGGGAGGCGATAACGGCCTTCATGATTGACTGTGTCTGCCCCGGGGCTGAGATCAGTGCCTGTGTGAGGATGCTGTCGGCCTGGCGAGGGGAGGTGCGCATCGCCTGTGGCAGGAACTTTGAGCCATCCGCTCCATCCGCCAGCGCGCGCTGAACGATTGGCACGGTGTAATAGCCGGGTGACTTGACGATAGCTGTCGGTACGATAACACCAGCCTTGTCTGGGGCTCCTTGCAGGGCGGCAGACACGACCTGCGGCGGGCTCAGGTTAAAGTGCTTGTCCAGCGCTACCGAGACGATGCTCGCCGCCTGATCGGGATTCACCTGAAGTGCTGCTGTAATGGCGGCATATGCCTGATCCGGGGCTGCGTCAAGGATTTGGCGCAGTGCTTCATCAATCGAAACCTTCGCCTTCGCGGCATTGATAAGCACGGTCTGGATCGGCAGATCTGCTTTAAGGTCACTGGCAATATCGGCTTGGGCAATGCTTACGGGAAGCAGCAGGCCTGCAGTAAGGCCAATCAGAGTGCGACGCATGTGAAACTCCCAGAAACGTAGGCCGTTCAGCCGTAAATGTTGGCCATTATAAGCGGGGGGGGCGTGAATACAATGCTGTTCCCTTCACTTGTTCGGCCAGCCTGCCGGGGAGGCGTTAATTCTTGACGAGCGGGGCGAAAGCGCCTTCCGGGGGGCATGATTCATGGTGCCCAGAGCTTGGAACTTATAGAATCGTGCTCCCAAAGAAGGAGGAAGTCATGGCGCCTGTCGTAAACCGTATCGAATCCTTTATTTTCTGGAGCCGCTGGCTGCAGTTGCCCATGTATCTGGGGTTGATCGTGGCCCTGGGTGTGTATGCATTCAAGTTTCTCAAGTCGCTGGCCACCATGGTCATGAACCTCCCGACCCTTACCGAGAATGACATCCTCCTTCAGGTACTGGGGCTTATAGATGTGGTCATGATTGCCAACCTGCTGGTCATGGTCATCATTGGTGGCTATGAGACTTTTGTCAGTCGCCTGCATCTGGATAATCACCCGGATCAGCCGGACTGGCTGGATCATATTGATGCCGGTGTGCTCAAGGTGAAGCTGGGCGTGGCGCTGATCAGTATTTCCTCGATCCATCTGCTGCGCAGCTTCATCAATACGAGCAACCTGTCCGAGCACACC
>JBASJP010000303.1:0-11837 GCA_049655345.1 Moraxellaceae bacterium | reverse complement strand
GCTCCCCCACTTCCACGACATCGACGAAAACTTGGCGTACCGCTTCTCGCAGGGGGCTTGGCCGGATCTCAACCTCCTCGGGACTTCCTTCCTCCAGGACCCCATCGGAGGCTTCCCCTGGCCGGCCTTGAGGTTGCTCGACCCGCAGGCCATCCAGAAGCTCCGCGAGCTGAATCTCCACTCTTGAATTGTTGGTAGCTATGTCCGCTGCTGGCCTCGCAATGACCGGAGCAATCGTTCGGAATAAGTCAGGTACCACTACTTGAGCGGAGTAGTCCTGTGGCTGATAGTCGCGGTGCTGTCGGAAATGGCGGATGAAGCCTTTCACGAGGGCGGCTCGCCGCTCCAGTTGCTCGAATTGGAACAGCATCTGCGTGAGCTGGGTAAGGGCGTCTCCGAGGTTCTGGCGGCTTGATTCAACGGCTACAGGCAGCATGATGCCAAACAACGGACGAAGCCGGCGATCGCCCATGGCAAGCTCATTCAGCTCCTGCAGATCAAGGCTTTCCAGTGCAGTAACGAGTTTTCCCGTTCGCTCCAGCCTGGATCGGTTGAGGATGATCTTGGCTTCCAGCGAATCCACCACTGAGAATTCGTCCTGGATCAATCCCCACACATCCGCTGCCTCCTCCTGAAGAGAGTCGCAGAGTGCATTGGCCGAATCCTCAGCCATTTCGAGGAAGGTACGGGCATCCGAAGCATTTACGCCCTTGATTTGTAGATAACGGTTAGTGGAGTCTCGGATGTCATCCACCATGGCGCCTATATCTAGGCCAAGCTGACGGATACGGGCAGTATTCATGGCCACATCCAGGTGCTTGACCAGATGCGAGCTCAGACGAGCTTCGGCATCCATGCCGGAACGATTGGCAATACGTCGTTGCACCAGTTCGTCGATGACAGCCGGCGGAGCTTCGGCATCATTAAGCCGTCCCCTGTCGCTTGCATAGGCGTCCGCGATGGCCTCAGCTCGCGCACCGAGCAACTTCAGGTGTCTGACGGTCTCTTCCTGAATGCTCACTGAAGTAGTTCCTGCTGGGTGGCTGCTTCGGGGGCTACATCAATGTGCTCGTGCTCAGCGATAAAGGCCATGACCTCATAGAAGTAGGACCACTTGCCGGTAGCAACGTAGACCGAGCCTTTAGCTTGCTCTGCGGTAAGGTATCCATGTTCGCAGAGCATCTCGAGCATCTTTGACAGTTGGGCCTTGGTCGACGGTGTCCGCACCTTGAAGTATGACATCGAGGACAACCTAGCGAGCTCGTCAACAAGTGCTGGTGCGCATTCAATGGAGGAGAGGAGGCCACCCTCCTTGATCACATCTCCTGGAGAGATGGTCGTGCTTGAATGCTGGCAGGCCATCACCAGTCCGAGCCATCCCACCAGCGGTTCAATATAATTGATGGTCTCCCTGAACTGCTGGCGAATCGCGGTTCGCCTGTCCTGCGAGTCGGCATCCTGGTGGGCTGCATAAACTACCTCGCCATCTGCACTTCGACGGAGACCGATACCCATTCGGCTCAGATACAGGTGCACTGCCATGAAGTTTGTTTCGTCGGATAAGAAGAGAAACTCCGCAGGCGCGGTGTGCTCGCAAATGAATCTACCCTGCAACAAAGATAGGGATATCTGGCCGAAGGCACTAGCGGTGTCGCCGAGATCAGACATTATCAATCACCCCCTTCATTTTTCTACGCTGGATGGCGTTCTCGATCGCGTTATCACCCAACTTGAAGTGCACGATGCCCTTGCCAGGCTCGACAATGTGCTTGTTTACGAAAATGCGCGTCAGGGACTCGTCGGTACTTGGGAAGCCTCCTACCATGACAATACCGCACGAGTTCAGAAGTTCCACGAGCCGGCCGGCGTTGGTGGGGTCAAGACGCGCCAGCTCATCTACAGGCCAGTGAACCTGGACATTCGACTTGTTACACAGCAGCCGAGTAATACCGGCATAGATGGTTGAGACGAACATCAGGCTGAGACCGGTGGAAGAGACTCCATTCATACTTCTATCAGTGGAAATGGTAGCGGGGTTTCCGTTCTCCTTGACCTTGAGCACGATGTCAAAGAGCGCCTCGATGGAATGATCCGTCTTGGACAATTGGAGTTGCCGCAGCGTATGGCCGAGCGCCTCCTCGAAATCTTGAGAGGGGAGAGTATCGTCCTGCGGCGCCCACTCATCCCAGCATGTCTTGAAACGCTTGAGCTGATCCCAGTAGTCGAGCTTTTCAATGCGGGAAATCAGCTTGAGCTCAATGTCTTCCAGCGCTTCTGCGGTAGCCAGTGCCTTGATGCTGCCGCTGATCTGGTTCGATTCATATTCGACGGCCTTCTGCACAGCATTCATGGACTTATGCAGGTTGACCAAGCCAATGCCAGAAACCCTGATCTGCTGGAGTAGGCTGGTTCGAACCTGGGGGACGCTATCCCGGAGAAGACGTTCAAGTGCCGTGGCCTTCTGCATGGCGACATCAGCTTCCGTCCCGTTCGCGTCGATCTCGCGGCAAGCCTGTTGCCAAGCCCCGTAAAGCGGCGACTTTTGGCGACGGCTCAGGATATTCTCCGCGCGTCCCACGCCCTCAATGATGCTGCGCTCCTGGTCGCGCTTCGTGGACAGTGCCTCTTCGATGTCGTGTTCTAGAAGCTCAAGTGACCTCGGCTCAGGGCTCTGGTCATTATCCGTCCTTTCGCCTCTCAAGCGAAGAAGCAGGCTTTCGATGGTGCTCTTGCTACCATTGAGCGATCTCATGACCTGTTCGATACGGCTTGAAGCCTGCATGAGGGCATTCTTCTTCTGAGTGAACTGCGCCTGCTCTGTGGCAAACTCGTCCTTCACTTCCCGCAACATGTCCTTGATTGTCACGAGCCGCTGGCGGAGTTCATCGTAGCGACGCATGGAGGTATTGAGGAAGTGGTTGAATTCTGCAACTTCATCTTGATATCCACGATACGTCGCTGTCAGCTGCTTTCGGCTAGAAACGTCCTGTTCGGCAGCCTCGAGTGTTTCCTTGCTGATTCCATGGGCGCTGAGACGTTCGCGCTTGTCGCTCTCAAGCTGCTTCAGTAGCTCGTTATAGCGATTCTTCAGTCCGGACTGGTGCTTGAGGATGCCTTCTTTTTCCTGGGAAACGGCCGAATGCTCCATGCTGAATTGCCCGATGGCTTCTGCGATGGCGGACTGTTCCTGCTCAGCAAGTGCCTCTTTGGCCTGATGCTCTCGTGAATTCAGCTGAGCGATATCCGAGGCAATGTTCTTGGCCTCTTGCTGGGCTTCCTGACGGCGACGGGAAATGGCATCACGTACCTGGACCCTGACATTGTCCAAGGCCTGCTTTGCGTTATTGAGCAGCGACTTGGCCAAAGCGAGGAGGCGCTCCTTTTCCCGGAGGGCGTCCTGTGCAGAAGCTAACCGCTGCTCAGTCCGCTCATGAGAACGCTCTGCAGACTCCACTCGTTGCCGAGCAATTTCAACCACGTGGGACTGTTCATCACGCTGCCCTGCCAGTTCCTCCAGGCTCCGAGCATAGGCAGGGGTGGCAATGGCATCCAAGTTAAGGCTCCACCCGTACAACTTGTCATCTTCACTGAAGAATTCCGGCTTGAGGTCTTTCCTGTCCAGAAGCTCCGGACGAAGGACTTTTGCTACAGTCGACGTCCATGATTCGCCCTGCTTTTGCAGGGCGGCGCGTAGCGTGCCGGATTCGGGTGCCGCCCATGACATAATCTGCTCTAGCTTACTTTCCTCTGCCGTGAGATTTACCTGAGCCTTGCGTCGAGCCTCGCGATCCAGATCGAAATGGGCACGGGCGTCCTTCACGTCTCGTTCCGCTGCCTCGTGGCCTTGGGAGGCCGCCTCTTTGTGGGCCTCACGTTCACTGAGCGCTCCTTCTGCCGCTGCTATCTGGAGGCTTTCCTCGTCGGTTTGGTAGGACTGCTCAGCACGCAATTTTGCCGCGGTCTGCTTCTTTTCGAGCTCAATGCGCTCCTCATTGAAGCGTTTGACGAGCTCTAGCTCTTTCTCGCGATGGAGCTGTTTGATGCTGGTCTTTACGTCGTTTTCACGTTCGGTGATCGCTCGTTCTTTGATGCGGTTCGCGTCGAGTTCCGTTTGTAGCGAGGCGGTCTCCTTGGCATTCCAGGCATCAAGCTTTGCCCGCTCAGACATAAACTGGTGCTGAGCATCACGCCCTTTGCTCTCAAGATCCTCCAGCCGGGCTGTGGATTGCTTCAGTTCCTCCTCTAGCCTGGGAATCTGCTTGACCTTGTCTTGCTTTACATAAATTCCCGACATCTCGAAAGCGTCACGTTTTTCGACGATGCCATCTATTTCTGATTCGACTGCGTTCTGCTCGGATTCCAGTTTGCTTCCGCGGTTGTTGAAGTCGTCCCGCTTTTCCTCCCAAGAATCACCGAGCGCCTTTCTCTCCGCTTGATTGGTTATTTGCTCGTTAAGCTTGTGCTCCAGCTGACCCTTTATCTTCTGCTCCCACCACTTCAAGTCTCGGTGGCAGCTAGCGATGTTCTGTCGGGTTGCTACCAAGGCAATGGCATCAGAAACCACCTTATCGAGGCGAGGCTTCTCCCGGTCAATCTCGCGCAAGGATGTGATGTCTTCTACCAAGTTGGAGTTGTCTTTGTTCATCGTGATGTTCGTGATGGCAACCCCGTCCTCCGCCATGATGTTGGCAACGATTTGCTTGATGCGTTCCAGGCTCCCCTCGGAGCTTAATGCGGCCTCCGTCACCTTCTCTAGGTGGTAAAGGGGGCGTCGTGGGCTAAGGCTGTAGATGGGAACCAGCTGGCGCAGTTCGGTAGGGTTCTCGCAGCGGTCAATCACTGATCTGTGGTTCATAAGGACGGCACGGTAAACCTGCACCGTCTCAATCTGACGGCTGATCGGGATTTGGTAGAGCTGGCATTGGCGTTTCAGCATGTCGTTGCTGTAGGCCTTCGTCTTTCCGTCGTCGCCGATGGTATAGAAGGCCTCCGGCAAGAAACCGCTACCAATGAAGCGGTAGGCCGGCTTGAGCCCGGAGCTGTGGCGGTAGACAACCACGCATTGAAGGCCGGCCTCAGAGGCGTATTCGTAGACAAGGTAACTTTTGTCTGATGGGAGAAAATAATCGACAAAGCTTTTTTTATTTTCGACTCTGGGGCAAAGCTTGGAGGGCTCTGAGCCATAGAAAAAAGCAATAAGCTTGAGGATGCTGGTTTTGCCAGCCCCATTTGCCCCGCTGAGGTTGGCATGGCCGTCCAAACGAATCTCAGCTGTCTTCCCTCGGATATGAGTATTGATGAGAATCAGGCGTTTGAGGCCAGGCTTTGTCATGAGGGCTATCTTCCTTTAGTAATTGGTTTACTCTTCGAAGTCATTGCCAGTGACGTAGTATGTGGGCTAGTTAATTTCCATCCAAGAATGATCCTAAAGCCTCCCACTCTTGAGTATCATGCGGTTTCATGGTCTGAGGATACTGTATCCGTTTTTATTGCCAATTGCCTTGCGTGGGCAGTGGGAGTTAATCCACTCAATGATCGCTTCGGCCTTTCCTCTTTGTACTCCCTTCTGGCACACGCTGATTTCTGACTGAATGTGGCTCAATCCAGGTTCTGGATTAATTATCCTTGTATTCGAGAATGGGCTTATCCAGTGCTTTCAGCATGTTTTCAAGAACCATTCTAACTTCATCAATATTTTCGCCCCCTACCCTGACAGCGTCTGTATATCCGACCTCTGCTGATGTAACAGTAAGGTCATTAACGGAGCTATCCTTGTAATAGACTTCATGCATCGCAAGCCAAGTCTCGGTTTGGCCATCCGGACTGACTTGGGTGTGTTTCATCAACCGGTAATTCCAGCTCATTGCTTGATCTCACTTGATGGTTGAATTTTCAGGATCTCCGGATTCATGGGTATCCAAACCCCATTCGTTTTCCAACTGATGCCTGACTCTCGTTGGGAGAGTGGGTCATTAGGCAGAAAGTTGCCGAGAGAAGTTAAACGCACTGATGGTTGGTTTCAGTCGATATAACGCAGCCGGTCTTCCGGGAGTGCCTTGCTCAATATCCCCGGTTGGCTCCAGTACATCAGCATTATCCAGTCGGCGCCGGAAAGCTTTCTTTTCAACCTCTCGGCCAAGAATGATTTCATAGGCCTGTTGCAGTGCACTGAGCGTGAAGGGCGAACTGATCAAGTGTGCCGGGATCAGGGTATAGAGCACCTTGCTACGGATGCGCTCCACTGCCTTTGCCAGTAATGCGTTGTGATCAAATGCCAGTGAGCTCTTGGCGGCCACATCGATGTCGACCCATTCCACTTTCTCTGTTCGGTTTTCAATCTGGCTCAGGTCGACATAAGGGATCATGGCAAAGTAGATCACGGTCACAGACCAGCCGCGCGGATCACGGCTGCTGCTGCCAATGGTTTCGAGTTGTTCAATATAGTGTGTGCTGACCCCTGTCTTTTCCTGAAGCTTGCGCAGGGCGGTATCATCCAGCAGCTTGTCCTGATGGGTATTCACAAACCCGCCAGGCAGGGCCCATTTACCCTTTGCTGGATAGTCTGAGCGTTCAACCAGCAAGACTTTCAGGCGGTCATCATGCAGGGTAAAAATCGCCAGATCGACAGATACCAGCGGGATGTCATAGTTGTGCAGGTTGTAGTGCTTGAGGTATTCCGCCTCTGATGAATATTGCTTCGCCATGAGTGCTGCCATATAGTGGCTATAAGCCAATAATACTGCCCTTGATGCATCCTCTGCGTCAAATGATATAGGGGAGGGTTGGTGAGCATCCTGCTGTGGCAGACAGACTGCTTCGGCCCCCTCGCTTGCAAGGAGCTTGCAGCAATGTCATCCAGATCGTTTGAGTTTCTCGTCTTTATTGGGCGTTTTCAGCCCCTGCATGTTGGTCACCTGGCCGTGATCCATCAGGCCTTGGAGCAGGCAGAGAAGGTCATTGTGCTAGTGGGGTCCGCATGGCAGCCACGCTCAGTACGCAACCCCTGGAGCTATAGCGAGCGCGAGGACATGATTCGTGCCTCCATCCCCGTGAGCGAGAGTCCGCGGGTTCTGATCGCCCCATTGATGGATATTCCTTATAACGATGAGGCTTGGGTTCGGAATGTCCAGGCGACAGTCCATGGATTGGTGACCGCCCACCATGAGCAGCCTCACCGACGTCCCCGGATTGGGCTGATTGGCCACAGCAAGGATCACTCTTCTTTTTACCTGAAACTGTTTCCCCAGTGGGGCTCAGTGGCAGTGGACAACGTAGGGAAGCTGAGCTCGACCCCGTTGCGTGAGCAACTGTTCGGAGTCGCCGAGGAGGGTGCCTGCTATGGAGGAGAGTGGCTGGCAACCCCAGCGGCAGAGGTACTTCCCAATCCTGTCCGTGAGCAACTCCAGGGATTCTGTGCTACGGAGACCTTTGACGACGTCAGGGAGGAGCAGGCCTTCATTACCAGTTACAAGAAGGGCTGGGACAAAGCTCCGTATGCGCCAACCTTTGTGACGGTCGATGCGGTTGTTGTTCAGAGTGGCCATGTGCTTCTGGTGGAGCGCAAGGCGCGGCCGGGTCAGGGACAACTGGCCCTGCCTGGCGGGTTCCTGGATCCACATGAGAAGTTATTGGACGCCTGCCTTCGGGAGCTGCGGGAGGAGACGCGCCTCAAGGTGCCCGGCCCCGTACTCAAGGGCTCGATCAAGTCCCAACAGGTCTTTGATGACCCCCATCGTTCGTCTCGCGGACGGACCATTACCCATGCGTTCTACATGGAGCTTGAGCCCGCGGCAGAGTTGCCCAAGGTCAAGGGCGGGGATGATGCACGGCATGCCTTGTGGGTGCCTTTGGCTGACCTTGATCCAGTCCGGATGTTTGAGGATCACTACTTCATCATTCAGGAAATGTTGGGGCTTTAACGAGAGAGTTCTGTTCTGTGAGGGAGCCTGCCGGCTCACTTTTTTATGGTTCATGGCGAATTGACTTCTTTATGAGTCGGTGCTCAAAAAGCAGCTCGGTTCAACGCGGGCGCCAGGGCAGATCGTAATTGACCCACGATGGCCGGTAGCGGCTTGGGAGCAAGCTCGTTCTTCTTGAGAAACGCCAGCCACAACGACTGTCGAGAGGAGTCGTGTGCGAACTCGTCCGTCAGACCAATCGGAACTGTATCGGGCACAGCCATGCCGCGTCGCTCGAATGTGGCTTTGATCGCTTGGGCCAGCAACTCAGTATCCAGGGTTTCTCGTTCCAGCAGCACCGACAGGTCGAAGTAGTCCTTCAGGCGGCTGTTGGTCATGCCCAGCAGGGCGATGGCGTGTAGTTTTTCCGCGATGACCGTGTACGTCGGGTAGGCCCGCAACTTGGGCGCGGGCAGATCGTTCAGCAGGACCGGATAGACCGAATCCACTGGCGCAGGTGTGACGGCATCGCCAAAGCCTACGTCGATCTGCGTTTTACAACGCGCCTTTGCCAGTTCGCCTGTGATCATCACCCTGACGCCGCCGTAGCCGGCATCCTTGCGGATTTCCTCTACCGTGACCGAGGCAGGGTCAAATTTGATGCCATCGTCCACCACAACAGCGGCGATGTCGCGAAAAGTGTCGGCGACCGATGCCTGATCGCTCGCGCCGAAACCAAGCAGATCGGCGTCGCGCGTGGCCCGGTGCGGCATGTCGTACCAGAGGTTGAACAGCAGCGCACCCTTTAGCAGAAATCGATCCGCGTGCTGCGACTGAGTCAGACGGTAAAGGATGCGCTCAAGCGCGAAGCGCACCAGTACCTGATTGAAATCGACCCCCTGCGCTTTGGCGACGTTGAGCAGGCGTGCACGGACGGACGCGGCGACGTTGGGATTGGCGGAATTCATCCGATGCTCTCCAGATAGGGCCGCATCACGTTGGCCACACGGCAGATCTTGGCATAGCGCCAGATGTCATCGACCGATGCCCTGTTGCGCGTCCGGGCCTCCTTCAAGGCTTCCAGCGCCACATCCAAGCCGATCTTGTTGCGGTGCTTGAAGCAGTCCGCCACGGTCTTGGCCACGCTGTACACCCGGAGCTTGACGCCATCGCGTTCAACTTCCTCGATACCTGCCGTGTAGGCTTCGCCCGTGAACTGCACCATCTTGATCGGCGGATAGTCCACCCGTGGGACATGGCTGCCACGCGGCATCGCAATCCAGACCTGGCGCGGCAGTTGAGTGGTCAGCTCATGAAACTGCAGCGCCGTGAGCAGGCAGAACACGGCTTGCGGCACCTTGGTGGCGATGGTCACGAGGCTCTCGTGTTCGGACCCCTGGGAGTCCGGTAGGCGGTACAGGCCACGCCCAACCCTCTCCAGCAGACCAGCGGCGGTCAGGCGCGTCAGGACGACCCGGGGTGCATCGATGTCGTCCAGGTCACTGGCGCGCAACAGCCCCTTCTGGCTGGCCAGACTGAGGACGCGTTGGGTGTGGGTTTGGGTGTACGTGTCAGGGAGCATTGACCAAGAATGTTCCGTTTATTCGTTAAATGCAATAGCAAGACGAAATATAGGAACGTTTTGGCGATGACAGCTGTGCTTGTCGTTAGACAGACGCTCCGGGCTAACGCCCATTTGGGGTTAACCGATTTCACGCTAATCCGCGATGAACCTTTTTGTTGCCTGAAAAAAGTTCATAAATGGGTGTTGACTTAATAGTGGCCCACAGCCACTATATACCCATGCCGAGATGCTGCAACGGGGAACCCGATGCAGGCGGCAACAGCAAGGGCCGGATAGACCAGCCCGCTGATGAACAACCCGGAGGAGTTCCGACATGAACCGCATCAATCTGATTCTCAACGCCGACTCTTACAAGGCCTCCCACTATCTGCAGTACCCCGAGAACACCACTGCTGTTTCCAGCTACATCGAATCCCGTGGCGGACTTTTTGAGGCAACAGTGTTCTTTGGTCTGCAGATGTTCATCAAGCAATACCTGCAGAAGCCATTCAATCGTCTTGATATTGAAGAGGCGGCCGAGATATCCGATCTGCACGGCGTCCCATTCAATCGGGAGGGTTGGGAATACATTCTCAAGACCTACAAAGGGTTTCTGCCGCTGGAGATTCAGGCCGTTCCTGAGGGCACTGTCGTGCCAACCGGCAATGTCCTGGTACAGGTGATCAACACCGATCCAGCCTGCGCCTGGCTGACCAGTTATATAGAAACTGCGCTTCTGAGGGCTGTGTGGTACCCAACCACGGTCGCCACGGTGTCCTGGAGCTGCAAGCAAATCATACGCCGTTACTTGGCCGAGACTGCAGACTCCCAGGAAGCGCTGCCGTTCAAGTTGCATGACTTTGGCGCTCGCGGTGCCAGCTCGGAAGAGGCGTCAGCGATTGGTGGATTAGCCCACCTTGTGAACTTCATGGGAACGGATAACCTGAGCGCCATCGTAGCGGGTCGTCGTTACTACGGCGAAACCATGGCCGGCTTTTCGATTCCGGCGGCAGAGCACAGCACCATTACCAGCTGGGGACGTGATGGTGAGAAGGATGCTTACGCCAACATGCTGAAGCAGTTTGCCAAGCCAGGAACACTTGTGGCCGTAGTCAGTGATTCGTATGACCTCTGGAATGCCATCGACAATCTCTGGGGCGACGCCCTCAAAGAGGCTGTAGAAAGCAGTGGCGGGACGTTGGTAATTCGCCCTGACAGCGGAGAGCCAGTGGAAATTGTGTCGGGTACCATTGAGCGCCTCATGGCAAAGTTCGGTTTTTCGCTGAATGCCAAGGGTTTCAAGGTACTGCCGGATTGTGTCCGCGTCATTCAGGGGGACGGTATCTCGGTGGCGAGCATCGAGGCCATCCTTGCGGAAATGAAGCGTCGTGGCCTGTCTGCAGAGAACGTTGCATTTGGCATGGGCGGGGAACTGCTGCAGAAGGTGAATCGTGACACTCAGAGGTTCGCCATGAAGGCATCGAGTGTTTGTGTCAACGGCGAGTGGCGTGATGTCTTCAAGGATCCCGTCACTGATCCTGGCAAGCGCAGCAAGCGTGGACGTCTGGCTTTAGTAAGAAATGCGGAGGGGGAGTTCCAAACCCTCCGTGAAGCAGAATTAATGGGTATGGATAACGTGTTGCGTGTGGTGTACCGGAATGGTGCCCTGCTCGTCAACGATACCCTTGCCGTCATACGGGAACGGGCTGAGTAAGCTTTCCCTGAATCAAAATCAACACAAGGAGCGTTGCAATGAGTCTGTTAAATGCCATTAACGTCCGTTACTGTCAAACAGCGTCCAATACTTTCCACCTGTCAGCGCCCAATATTTTCCACTTTTGGCGTCTGCTGGGACTGGTTTTTCCGGTTCTTGAAGCGGTAGGAGTCGTTGCCCGTTTCCAGGATGTCGCAGTGATGGGTCACCCGGTCTAGTAGAGCCGTGGTCATCTTGGCATCACCAAACACCTGTACCCATTCCCCAAAGGACAGGTTGGTGGTGATGATCAGTGACGTCTTCTCGTAGAGCTGGCTGATCAGGTGGAACAGCAAGGCCCCGCCGGATGCCGGGAACGGCAAATACCCCAGCTCATCAAGAATGACGGCGTCGACCAGGCAGAGCTGTTTGGCCAGATTCCCGACCTTGCCCAGCGCTTTCTCGCGCTCCAGTTGGTTGACCAGGTCCACCGCGTTGTAGAAGCGCACCCGCTTGCCCTGGTGGATGGCGGCTACTCCGATGGCTGCGGCCAGGGGGTTCTACCCCGTTAATACGGACACATCCAAGAAGAGGCATACTATGCCGAAGAGGTGTCTATGACAAAGCGAACGAGATACAGCCAGGAATTCAAGCGTGAAGCCGTGGCGATGGCCAGTCAGCC